>DASWKR010000058.1 GCA_036396535.1 Acidimicrobiia bacterium
GTGTCCGAGGTCGCCGAAGCGCTCGGGAGGCGCGAAGTCCCCCGGCACGGCGCTCGTGCCGAAGAGGCTCCTCAACTGCGACTCCGGGTCCATGGCGAGCCACAGGTCGTCGGGATGCAGGTAGGCGGTCACCGACGTGTCGCTCACCAGCCGACCCGCCCCGCCGACGTGGTCGATGTGTCCGTGTGTGACGAGCAGTGCTTCCGGGTAGCAGCCGATGTCGGCGAGGAGGCGGGCAGTGCCTGCTGCGTCCGGGGGGGCGTCGATCACGACGGCAGGCCCGCCGGGGCCGCGGGCGATCACGTAACAGTTGGTCGCTGCGGCCCACAGCGGCACCGAGTGCACGATGAGAGGCACCCGTCGAGGCTAACTCCCCTCGACCTCGTCCTTCGCCAGAACCTCGAAGGCGGCGCCCGGCCCGCCGTTCTCTTCGAACGGGGTGTCGACCGGGCCGGGGTAGTACGACGTGAACCTGTTGGCGTAGTCGAGGCCATCCCCGCACACGTCGACTGCGGCGATCGGCCCTACGACGCTGGCATCGTTGGCGGGGTCGAAGATCTCACGGGCCAGAGCCAGCCCGGTGGCGACGGCGCGGTTGCCCAGTTGGACCTCCCCCTCGGAGACGAGGACGATGCCGGTGCCCCCGAAGGCGGTGATCGTCGATGGAGCCGCAACCACGGCCACGTCGGCCGTGAGCTGAAGCAGGTCGCCGCCACCGTTGAAGGCGACACAGTTGAGGGCGTTCGTCGGATCGACGGCGCTGCTGTCCATGATCACCGAGGCGCCTGCGCTGTTGTGGCGGACCGTGGCGTCCATGTCGAAGGCATAGAAAACCCCCGTGACCGCCGCCGTCGTGCGCCACAGCGTGGCGCTGACGCGCCGCCACCCCGGCGGGTCTCCCCCCACCGGGTTGCCGGAGCACGGCACGCCCGTCGTCCCGCTCGGCGTGACCGGATGCCCCGGACCGTAGTGCGCCCCCCCTTGGGCGAGAGGACACAGGTCGTACCAGCTGAGATCGTGCATCCGGGTGGCGTCGACGACGGGGAGCGGCTCCACCGGTGTCGGGGAGACGCAACCGGGCGGATTGGGCTGGGTGTACCCGGAGTCGACCGACTCGGTGGCGCATCCGGTGATGCTCAGCGAGATCGCCTGATCGACCGAGCCGTTGGCGTGCAGGTCTCCCTGAGTGGCGGGCGGGAGGTGCGACACGGCGGAGTTGTTGCCGGTCACGAAGTCTCCGCCGGCCAGGACTCCCTCATCGGCGGTCCACGTCACAACCCCGCCACCCGCGGCGCCCTCGTATGCGACGGACAGCACCCGTGCCCGAACCGGAACGGCCGCCGCCGATTCGTAGAACCCGACCGAGTAGACGACCTTGGTCCCGACCGGCTTCAGGATGACGGCCTCGCCGTCCGGCTGCGGGCGCACCGTGGCCGGGCTCGTCACCGGTGCCGACGCCGCGTAGCTCCTGGCGGCATCGATGATCGATTGGCGATCGGCGAGCGCCGCGGCGGAGTGGCCGGTGTCGATGGCGTCCGGGTCCGGCTCGAGAGCGAGCTCAGAGAGATACTCGTCCAAGCCTCCCTCGGCGACGAACAGGGCGGTGTCCGATCCCGTGGCGGAGGCCGTGAGCGACGCTTGCGACGAGCTCCTGAAGACGATCAGGGCGGTCAGCATGATCATCACTGCCCCGAGGAACACCACGCTGGCGAGGGCGAACCCGGATTCGTCGCCCAGTGCCTCTCGGAGGCGACGGCGTCTCATGCGTTCCTCACGTTCACCCGTGTCTTCAGCGTGCGCGTCGACGTCGTCCGGCCCTGGTCGACGCCCACCGTCAGCGTGATGGTGACGGTGGAGCCCGCCACGGACAGCTCGGAAGCCGCCTCGTCGACGTCGTCGAGCAGGATCTGTGCCGAGGCACTGGCGCCGTCGACGTATCGCTGCAGCTGGCTCGACACGATGCTCCAGGTGACCCGCTCGCCCGCCGAGTCCGGGCCGGCGCCGTTGCCATCGAGATCGATCCACACCTCGACGCTGTTGGGGCTCGCCGCGGTGAGCAGGCCGTCGGCGAATCGCAACTCCCGCTCGATCTGCGACTTGGCGAAGCGAAGCTCGTTCAACGCGTCGAAGTCGGCCTCCTGGTTCATGTCGACGCCACTCGTCGTCGAGATCCACGTGACCACGAGCGCCAGGGTGGCAACGGCAATCGACGCTCCCATGAGCAGCTCGGCAAGCGATATCCCTCGTTCGCCGCCCACGATGCGCCGGAGGGCTCCTCTCATTGCGCAACCTCGGCGACTTGCGTAGAAGCCACGTACGAGTGCGCCGTCCTGTACGTCGTCCATTCGATCACGACGATGACCCGTCTGAGGTCGGTGCCCGCGTCCGTGACGAACTGCCTCACGTCGAACGACTGGGCGTCGACCACTTCAGCGCCGGCGACGAACGGATCGATCTGGCCGGGGTCCGGGTCTTCAGCCGTGTAGGTACCGGGATCCACGACGAGCTGCTCGTCTCCGTTCGGCAGGTTGAAGGCGCTCGCGTAGACCAGCGATCCATCCGTGCGGACCCCATCGGGAGCGGGCGCCGTCGTCAGCTCGACCTCGGTCCACATCAACCCGCGAGCGTCTTCGAGTGCCTGAGTGGCGATGGCGACGGCCTGCTGGCGGGCCCGCACGTCGCGCTGATTGCGAATCGAGAGCTGCATCGTGGTCGCCGCGGTCACGAAGAGGAGCACGAAGATGACCAGGCCGACGATCGACTCGACGATCGTGAACCCGCCCTCGCCGGACCAGCGCGGAACTTCCGCCGAGCCACCAGTGGTCGGCTTCGTCTTGCCCATCGTCGTCTCCCGGACGGTCGCGTGCCGCCTCGGCTGGTATCGACCGACCGGGCTCAGGGCTTGAGTCGCCGGACGGCGCACGCCCGCCAACCGGATGGAACGGCGCTCAGCCCTGCGGAACCAGGCGGTAGGCGTCGAACACGCCGTCGACGGCCCTCAGGTCCCCGATCGCCCTGTCGAGCAGCTTCGGGTCGGACAGCTCGACCTCGTAGCGCAGGATGGCGATGCGGTCCCTTCCGGTGGCCGACGAGGAGGCGTGGATGTTGGCGCCCAGATCCGAGAGGGCGGAGGTCACGTCCCGCAGCAGCCGCGGCCTGTCGAGGGCCTCGACCTGGAGCCAGACGAAGAACGAGCCGACGTTGCCGTCCGCCCAGCTCACGTCGACCATGCGCTCTGCCTTGGCGCCGAGCGCCCCGATGTTGGCGCAGTCGTCGCGATGCACGGACACACCGCGACCGACGGTGACGAAACCGACGATGTCGTCACCCGGCACCGGAGCGCAGCACCTGGCGATGCGAACCATCATGTCGCCCATCCCCTCGACCATGATGCCGCGCGTCGGGCGCCTGCTCCCCGGGACGGCGGGAGGTTCGAGGAGGTCCTGCTCGTCCTCATCGGTGTCGGGCGAGAGCAGCCTGGCGAGCCTGTTCGTCACGGTCTGGGGGCTCAACCTGCTGTCGCCGACGGCGACGTACATCGCCTCGACGTCCTCGTAGCCCAAGTCGGTCGCCACTTGGGCGAGCATCTTGTCGCGACCCGTCGAGCCGCCCCCGAGCGACTCGCGTCTCATCGACTTGATGACGAGATCCCGGCCGTCGGAGAGGGCGATGTCACGCCGCTCCTTGGTGTACCACTGCCGGATCTTGGCTGCCGCCCTGCTCGACTTGACGAAGTCGAGCCAATCGCGACTCGGGTGGGCGTCCTGAGCCCGCGATGTGATGATCTCGACGATGTCTCCCGACTCGAGCTCGGTCGCCAGCGGCACGAGTCTGGCGTTGACCTTGGCCCCGACGCAGCGGTGCCCGACGTCGGTGTGTATCCGGTAGGCGAAGTCGACCGGTGTCGAGCCGCGCGGCAAGGTGATCACGTCGCCGCGCGGGGTGAGGGCGAAGACCTCGTCCTGGTAGAGATCGAGCTTCAGGTTGGCGAGGAACTCGGCAGGGTCCGTCGCCTCCTCCTGCAGGAAGCGGAGGTCGGCGATGAATGGGATGTCTGCCGGCCCGACGCCCTCCTTGTACCGCCAATGAGCTGCGATGCCGAACTCGGCTCGCTCGTGCATCTCATACGTCCTGATCTGCACCTCGAGGGCCTTCCCGTCGGGGCCGACGACGGTCGTGTGCAGGCTCTGGTAGAGGTTGAACTTGGGCATGGCGATGTAGTCCTTGAAGCGGCCGTGGATCGGCGGCCACATCGTGTGCACCAGTCCGAGGACGGCGTAGCAGTCGCGTACGTCGTTCACGAGCACCCTGATGCCGATGAGGTCGTGGATGTCGTCGAAGTTGAGCCCGCTGGTCACCATCTTCTTGTAGATCGAGTACAGGTGCTTCGGGCGGCCGGTGACTTCGGCTGCGATGCCGGCATCGGAGAGCGCTGTGTCGACCTCGGCGGTGACCTTCTCGAGATAGCTCTCGCGCTCGCCTGTGCGCCGCCTGACCAGCTCCTCGAGCTCGGCGTTCGGCTTCGGGTAGAGGGCGGCGAAGCAGCGCTCCTCCATCTCGTGCTTGATCTCCTGCACGCCGAGCCGATGGGCGAGCGGCGCGTAGATCTCCAGAGTCTCGGCGGCGACTCGCTGGCGCTTCTCGTCGGAGAGCGGGCCGAGCGTCCTGACATTGTGGAGCCGGTCGGCCAGCTTGAGCAACAGCACGCGGATGTCCTTGGCCATCGCGATCGCCATCTTCCTGATGGTGGCGGCGTGCTGCTCCTCACGCGACGAGAAGCGGATGCGGTCGAGCTTCGTCACGCCGTCGATGAGCCCGGCGACCTCGGCGCCGAACTGCGCTTCGAGTGCCTCGAGCGCCACCTCCGTGTCTTCGACGAGGTCGTGAAGCAGGGCGGCGATGAGCGTCGCCTCGTCCATCCCGTATCCGGCCAGGATCTCGGTGACGATGAGCGGGTGGATGATGAAGTCCTCGCCCGTCTGTCGCGTCTGACCTTGATGGCCCGACCTGGCCACGCCGAAGGCCTCGATGATCCGGGCCGTGTCCGCCTCCGGGTAGTTGGCGCGATACATCGTGAGGATCGACTCGAGGATCTCCTCGGGCGACCGGGCTACCGCCGACTCAGTCGCCGCCATAGTGCACCACCGTGTGCACCTCGACCCCGTCGAGCCTCGACCGGCCGTTGAGGAACCCGAGCTCGATGAGCACGGCGACGCCCGCCACCCCGGCGCCGAGTTTGCGAACCAGGTCGACGGTCGCCCTGGCGGTACCCCCGGTCGCCAGCACGTCGTCGACGATGAGCACGCTGTCGCCTGCCTGAACCGAGTCGCGATGCACCTCGAGTGTCCCACTTCCGTACTCGAGGCTGTAGGTCTGCGTCTCGACGATCCACGGGAGCTTCCCCGGCTTGCGAACCGGAACGAAGCCGGCCCCGAGGCGGTCGGCGGCCGGAGCCCCGAAGATGAACCCCCGGGCTTCGATCCCGACGACCTTGGTGACGCCGGTGTCGTGGAAAGGGCCCGTCAGCTCGTCGAGCGCCGCCTCCAGGCCCTCGGGATCGGCGAGGAGTGGCGTGATGTCCTTGAAGACGATGCCTGCCTCCGGAAAGTCGGCGACGTCACGGATGAGGGACGCGAAGTCGAAACCCATGTCGCGACGAGCTTAGAGAGCCAATGGTGCAGGGCATACGTTCTCGTAGGCCCTTCCCGCGACGAAGCCGACGACTTGCGGGTCGCCGGCGGCTGCTCAACGGCGCTTCTTGCGCTGCCGGGGCGGCCGCGGGACGGCGCCGGACGCCGCCGGCGACCGCGGCTCGACGGCGACGTCCTGGCGTGCCGGGGATGCGACTGCGGCCTGCTCCAACAGCTCGGGTACCCGCCGCTCGGCACGGCGCTCCATGCGCCGCCACTGAGGCTCCCGCTCCTTCCAGAGCGTGAGCAGGGGCGTCGCGATGAAGATCGACGAGTAGGTCCCGGCGGCGACCCCGACGAACAGGGCGAGGGCGAACTCCCGCAGGGTGTCGGCACCGAGAGCGTATGAGCCGACGAAGAGCAGGCTTCCGATCGGGAGGAGCGTCGTGAGCGACGTGTTGATCGAGCGCATCAGGACCTGGTTCATCGAGAGGTTGGCGATCTCGCCGTACGTCTGCTTGTTGGCGAGCTCGCGAGCGTTCTCGATGATCTTGTCGAACACGACGACCGTGTCGTAGAGGCTGTATCCGAGGATCGTGAGCACGGCGATGACGGTCGACGGCGTCACCTCGAAGCCGACGACCGAGTAGAAGCCCGCCGTGATCAACAGGTCGTGGAAGAGAGCCGCCATCGCCGCCATGGCCATCTTCCACTCGAACCGCCAGGTGATGAACAGGGCGACGACGCCGAGGAAGATGACGAGCGCCTCGACGGCTCTTCTGGTGATCTCGGCGCCGAACGTCGGACCGACGGCATCGACGTTGGTGTCGTCCACGGACGCCCCGGCGATCGCCGCCACTGCGGAGACGAGCTCGTCTTGGTGCTGAACCGAGAGCGCCCGTGTCTGCACCAGGATGAGGTCGTCGTTGTCGCCGACGAGCTGAACTCGCGCACCGCCCTCGCCGATCGCCGAGAGGGCGCTGCGCACTTCGCCGATCGTGACCCCGGCCTCGTTCGGCGCCTCGACGATCGTGCCGCCTGTGAAGTCGACGGACCCGTCGAGCTTTCGGGTGGCCAGCGAGATGATCGAGATGGCGATGAGGACGCCCGAGATGACGAAGAACGTCCGCCGCCTGCCCACGAAGTCATAGCCGGTCTCTCCCCTGTATAGGGTGCCGAGGACGCTCACGCGGTGGCCTCGGTCACCGAGTGGCGGTCTCTGCCCATGGCGCCACGCATCGAGATGGCCCCGCCCTCGCCGAACCCCGTCCGCACGAGCAGCGTGACGGCGGGCCTGGTGTAGAAGTAGGCGACGAGCACGTCGACGACGGTGGCCACGCCGAGCGTGACCGCGAAGCCCTTGACGGGGCCGATGGCGAGCAGCCACAAGAGGATCGAACCGGCGAACGTCACCGTGTCCGCCGTGATGATCGTGTGGAAGGCGCGCTTGAACCCCGTGTCGACGGATGGCCGCAACGCCTTGCCGCGCCTGTGCTCCTCCTTGATCCTCTCGAAGAAGACGATGTACGAGTCGCTCGTGATCCCGACGGACACGATCACGCCGGTGACCCCGGCGAGCGTCAGCGTCGTCCCCTGGTACCGGCTGAGCAGGGTGATCATCAGCAGCAGCAGCGAGCCGAAGACAGCCAGGCCGACGACGGCGACGAGCCCGAGCACCCGGTAGTAGAGGACGAGGGCGAGTGCGACCAGGGCGAGGCCGCCGATCCCGGCGATGAGGCCGGCACGCAGCGAGTCGTCGCCGAGGGTCGCCGAGACCGACTCGACCCGCTCCCTCTCGAACACCGTCGGCAGAGCGCCATAGCGCAGGATCGTCGCCAGGTCCTCGGCCTCCGCCTGGGCGTTCTCCGACGAGCCGATCGTGATGAACACCTCGTCGGGTTCGAGCCCTTCACCGGCCGCCACGTCGTCGGCGACCTGGGGTGCGGAGTTGACCACTCCGTCCACGACGATCGCCATGGATCGCCTCGGGTCCGCCGTCGAGTAGGTGGACAGCAGGGCAGTGGCGTCGCGGAACTTGTCGCCGCCGGGGCCTGTGAACGTCGGATCGACCACCCAACCGCTGCCGCCGCCGAGGCTGCCGCCGATGAAGCCGGCGTCGGCCCCGGTGATGTCGGCGCCCGTCAGGAAGGCGGGCCCCACCTTGTAGATGAACCCGTCCTCGGCTGCGAGGTAGGCAGCTTCGAGGTCGGGCGAGTCCTCGATCGTGATCCCCGTATCCGGGTCGATGTTCTCGGGCGGAGGCGCCGGCACCGTCGTCGTCGTCGTGGAATCGCCCGGTGCCGCCGTCGTCGTCGTGGCCCCTGTCGTCGTCGTCGTGGCCCCTGTCGTCGTCGTCGTGACCCCTGTGGTCGTCGTCGTGACCCCTGTGGTCGTCGTCGAATCGTCGGGGGCGCCGGTCGTGGTCGCACCGTCAACGGTCGTGGTCGTCGATCCCGACACCTCGTCCGGTGTCCCCGTCGTGGTCGTGGTGTCGTCCGGCTGGAGCTCCTCCGGCGGCTCGAGCGTCCCGTCGGTGAACGCCGGCGAGATGAAGTTGCGGTCGATGACGGGACGGAACGACAGGATCCCCGTCGTCCCGACAGCCTCGAGCGCCCGCTGACGGTCCTGGACACCCGGCAGCTGGACGAGGATCCGGTCGGAGCCCTGCACAGAGATCTCGGGCTCCTGGACGCTGCCCAGGTTCTCGATGCGGCGCCGCATGATCTCGACCGCCACCTCGAGCACCTCGGCGTCTGCTCCCTCCGGAGCCTTCAATGTGACGGCGAAGCCGCCCTGGAGGTCGAGTCCGAGCTTCGGGGTCCAGCCGACCGCCAGAGACGATCCGAGTGATCCGAATGCGATCGCCATCGTCACGAGGAGCATGACGAGCATCCGACCGCGGCTCATGCATCCCCCGACGTGAGCCGCTCGGCGATCGCCCGCTTGGCGACCCGCAGAGTGGTACCACCCCCGACGTCGAGGTGCACCTCGTCTGCGTCGAGCTGGCGCACCGTTCCGAAGATGCCGCCGATCGTCCTCACGTCGTCACCGACGGCGATCGAGGTGCGCATCGTCTCGGCGGCCTTCATGCGCCTGCGCTGCGGTGCGATGAAGAAGAGATACATGAAGACCCCGAGCACGAGGAAGGTCACGAGCAGGCTCGCCGGGGAGCCGCCGGTGGACTCCTGCGCAAGTAGCAGGTCCTGTGGGGCGATCGGGAACACGGATCCTCCAGTGGGACGCGTCACCGCGGGTCGGTGATGGGGCGAGATTAGTTGTGGCCGCTCGATTCGGAGAACCCGCGCCCCGCCCTGATGGCGGCGGCGACAGATGCGAACGTCCCCTCGTGGATGGCGGCCCGTAGGCGTGCCACCAGGTCGAGCGTGTATCGGAGGTTGTGCAGCGTCAGCAGCCGCATGCCGAGAGCCTCGCCCGTGGTGAGCAGATGCCTGATGTGCCCTCTCGTGTACCTGGCGCACGTCGGGCAGGGGCATTCCTCGTCGATCGGGGCGCCGTCTGCCGCCCACTCGGCCCGCTTCATCGAGAAATCCCCCACGCGGGTGAGGGCCTTGCCGTGCCGGGCCAGGCGGGTCGGGAGCACGCAATCGAACATGTCGACCCCCCTGGCGATGGCGTCGACGAGGCCATCGGTGTCGCCGAGGCCCATGACGTATCGAGGCTTGTCCGGCGGCAAGGCCGCCGTCGTGATCTCGATGGCGTCATTGCGCTCAGCCGACCCTTCCCCGACGGACAGGCCTCCGATGCCGAATCCGGACACGTCCAGCCCGGCTGTGAGCTCGGCGGACCGTGCCCGCAGCTCGGGGTCGACGCCCCCCTGGACGATCCCGAACAGGGCGCGGTCGTCGCGGCGCTTGGCTGCGATCGCCCTCTGCGACCACCGCAGCGTTCGCTCCATCGCCTCGGCGACTTGATGGCGCGGGCTCGGCAACCCGATCAGGACGTCGAGCACCATGGCGATGTCGGCTCCGAGGGTCTCCTGGATGGCGACGGCGCGCTCCGGCGTGAGGCGCACGAGCGTTCCGTCATAGGTCGACTTGAAGGAGACACCGTCCTCGTCGAGGGCGGCGCCCAGCGACCACACCTGGTATCCCCCCGAGTCGGTCAACACCGGTCCGCGCCACGCCATGAAGCGCTGGAGGCCCCCGAGCGAGGCGATCGTGTCTGCCCCGGGCCGCAACATGAGGTGATACGTGTTCGCCAGCAGGATCTGGGCACCGCTCCGCTCCAGGTCGACGGCGTCGACGAGCTTCACGAATCCCCGGGTGCCGACCGGCATGAAGGCCGGCGTGGCCACATCGCCGTGCGGCGTCGTCAGCACGCCTGCACGCGCCCCGGCGTCGTGCGCCGTGCCCGTCCAGGTGACCGCTTGGCTCACGACCTGCCGGTTCTCGGGATGAGCATGGCGTCACCGAAGGAAAGGAATCGGTACCCGCGCAGCAACGCCGTCTCGTAGACGTCTCGCCATCGGGACCCGAGGATGGATGCGACGAGGACGATGAGCGTCGTACGGGGCGCGTGGAAGTTCGTGACAAGGGCGTCGGTGACGTTCAGGTCGCGGCCCGGCACGATGAATAGGTCACTCTCACCCTCGCCCGGCCCGTCCCAGAGCTCGGCCGCCGTTTCCAGTGCCCGAACGACGGTGGTGCCGACCGCCACGACGCGGCCTCCCCGCGACCTGGTCGCTTCCACCGCCTCCCAGGTGGCTGCCGGGACCTCGAACCGCTCACGATGGATGACGTGCCCCTCGACGTCCTCCGCGGTGATGGGGCGAAACGTGTCGAGCCCGACGTCCAACTCGACCTCTGCGATGGCGATACCCCGGTCGCGCAGTCCGGCGACGATCGCCGAGGTGAAGTGGAGCCCGGCCGTGGGCGCCGCGGCCGAGCCGACGCTCTTGGCGAACATCGTCTGGTACCTCTCGTCGGAGACGAGCCTCCCCCGGAAATAGGGTGGGAGAGGAACGGAGCCGATCGTCGGCAGGATGTCGTCAACGTCGACGATGACGTTGGCGTCGAGGTCGACGACGCCGTCATCGGCCACGGCCACCGTGACGACGCCTTCCCGTACCTCACCGTCGATCGTCGCCGTGAGCCCTTCGAAGACGATCTCGACTCCGTGTCGCAGCCGGCGCGCCGGGCGAGCCAGTGCCGTCCACCGCCCCCCACCGATGGGCCGGAGCAACAAGAGCTCGACTGTGCCCCCGGTGTCTCGCCTGGTTCCGACGACTCGAGCGGAGCGAACCCTCGTCCTGTTCACGACGACCAGGTCGCCTGGGGTCAAGAGGCCGGGCAGGTCGTGAAACCGCGCATCGCGGAGCGTGTCCGTGACGAGCAGGCGCGCCGAGTCGCGAGGCTCGATGGCCTCCTGAGCGATCGCCTCGGCGGGCAGGTCGTAGTCGAAGTCTGCGAGCCGCACCGGGCGACAGTACCGAGCGCACCGGCGGAACCGTCCGTGTCACCGCGCCACCGGTCAGATCAGAGACGTCTGCCCCCCGCCCGGCTCGGGCGGGAGCAGGCCGAGATGGTCGTAGGCCCTGCGTGTGGCGATGCGGCCGCGCGGGGTCCGCTGCAGGAGGCCCTCTTGGAGGAGGTACGGCTCGTAGGCGTCCTCCACGGTCTCGGGCTCCTCGGCAACGGCGATCGCCAAGGTCGAGAGGCCGACCGGCCCCCCTCCGAACTTCTCCACCACGGCGCTGAGGATCGCCCGGTCGACCTTGTCGAGCCCGAGGTCGTCCACCTCGAACACCGTGAGCGCCTCAACGGCGGTCGCCTCGTCGACGATGTTGTCCGCCCTGACCGCGGCGAAGTCTCTGACGCGCCTCAGCAAGCGATTGGCGATCCGGGGCGTGCCCCTGCTCCTCGAGGCGATCGCCTCGGCTCCTCCGTCTCCCACCTCGACCTCGAGTATCACGGCGGAGCGTTCGACGATCGCCCGTAGGTCTTGCGACGAGTAGTAGTCGATGCGAGCGACGTATCCGAAGCGATCGCGCAACGGAGGAGCGACCCGCCCCACCCGCGTCGTCGCCCCGATCAGCGTGAAGGAGGGGAGCTCGAGCCGGATCGACCTGGCGGCCGGTCCCTTGCCGACGACGATGTCGAGCCTGCGATCTTCCATCGCCGGGTAGAGCACCTCTTCGACCTGACGCGGCAGCCGATGGATCTCGTCGATGAAGAGCACGTCGGATGCGTCGAGGTTCGTGAGCACGGCGGCCAGGTCGCCCGGCCTCTCCAGCGCCGGGCCGGAGGTGGTCTGCATCCTGGCGTCCATCTCGGCGGCGACGATCCCGGCGAGCGATGTCTTCCCGAGGCCCGGGGGACCGCTGAAGAGGATGTGGTCGACGGGCTCGCCGCGATGGCGGGCGGCGTCCACCAGGATGGCCAGACGCTCCTTGAGGTCGTCTTGGCCGATGAACTCGTCCATCCGCTTCGGTCGGAGGCCGACTTCGAGCTGGATCTCCTCGGGAAGCGGCGATCGGGTGAGCATCCCCTCTTCCCTCATCGACCTCTCGCTTTCCGGCCGAGCTCACGCAGCGACTCCCTGAGCAGGTCCTCCACCTCGCCTTCCTGCGGGAGCCCGGCGAGCGCTTCGCGGATCTCGGCAGCCTGGTAGCCGAGGCCTTCGAGGGCGAGCCTGACCTCGGCCGCCGGGCTGCCGCTGTGGAGCAGCTCACCATCCGGGAGCTCGAGCCTGGGCCGCAACTCGAGGAGCAGCTTCTGAGCGCTCCGTTTGCCGATCCCCGGCACGGCGGTGAGGGCGTCTGCGTCCTCGGACACGACGGCGCGCCGCAGCTCGTCCGGCGACATCGTCGAGAGGATGGCGAGGGCCACCTTCGGTCCGACACCGGCAACCCCGAGGAGGAGCCGGAACAGCTCGCGCTGATCCTCCGAGGCGAACCCGTACAACGCCAGCGCGTCTTCGCGTACGTATGTGTGGGTGTGGAGCACTGCCTCGTCGCCGATGCCGGGGAGCGCCGCGAGGTCGCGCGCCGACACCGCGATCTCGTACCCGACACCGCTCACTTCGAGCACGACTCGATCGATCGACTTGACGACGAGCGTTCCGCGCAGCCGGCCGATCACCCGATCTCCCCCGCCAAGGCCCTCATCCGGTGCGACTGCAGATGGCACAGGGCGATCGCGAGCGCGTCTGCTGCGTCCGGCGGCTCGGGAAGCCCCTCCATGCTGAACCTCATGGCCACCACCCTCTGCACCTGCTGCTTGACGGCGTCACCGTACCCAGTGAGCGCCATCTTGACCGCCGACGGGGTGTACTCGAAGACTTCGACGCCGGCCTGGGCCGCCGCCAGCAAGGCGACTCCGGAGGCCCGCGCCACGGATGTCGCCGTCTGCAGGTTGCGGTTCACGAAGACCTGCTCGATGGCGACGGCGTCAGGGCCGTGCTCCCCGATGACCGCCACCAAGTCTCGATGCAGCTCGTCGAGCCTCGTGGCGACGGGATCGCTCGGCGACGTGCGGATCACTCCGGCAGCGATCGCCTGCGGGCCGGCCCGACCGTCGCAAACGACGCCGTAACCCGTGACGGACAAGCCGGGGTCGATTCCGAGTACGAACATGTGTTTGGGGAGGGTAGCCCAACTCGGGGCTGCGACCGCGGATCGGGAGGTTCCGTCGAGCGTGGCAGCGGACCAGGCTCGGCGTCAGGGAACGCGCTCGTACTCCGGTTCGGACGCCTCGTCCTCCACCTCGACCTGCCCCAGACCTGCGAGCGTCTCGATCGTCTCGTAGAGCTTCTCGGGGCGGAACGGCTTGGCGAGATACTCGTCCATGCCCGCGTTGAGGCACCGTGCCCTGTCGCTGTCCATGGCGTGGGCGGTCAGGGCAACGATCGGTGTGTGGATGCCATGGACCGCCTCGTGCGAGCGGATGTGCCCGGTCGCCTGCAGGCCGTCCATCACGGGCATCTGGACGTCCATGAGGATCACGTCGTACCGGGCCTCCTGCGCCGCCGTCACGGCGTCCCTGCCGTTCTCGACGCCGACTGCGGTGTGCCCCCTGCGCTCGAGGAGGCGCAGCGCAACCTGGCGATTCGTCGGGTTGTCGTCGGCAACGAGGACGTGCAGCGCCCTGCGGCGCTCCCTCAGCCAGTGCCGGGTGATCACCGTGTCCTGCTGGGCGGCGCTCGACTCCGGGGCCAGGACGGTCCTCATGACGTCATGGAGGTCGGCGGCCGTGTAAGGCTCGGTCAGATAGCCGGCGACGCCGATCCTCCTGCATTGCGCGGCGTCGCCTCGCTGGCCGGAGCGTACGACGAGGATCACTGGGATCTCGTTGCCGGTCTCCTCGATGAGCCGCTCGGCGATGGCGAACCGGTCGACGTCATCTGCGATGACCATCGCTTGCGGCTTGGCGCCACGCTCCTGTGCGAACGTGACGGTGGCGGCCGCCAGCCCTGCGTCGGCCATGGTGATCGGGGCGAGGTCGACCTGCTGCAGCAGCTCGGAGAGGCGCTGTCGGTCCTGGGTGGTCGCCGCGATGACGAGCACGGGACGCGGCGACACGTCGTCCACGGTCGCCTGGAGCTCAGGCTCGTCGGCCAGCACCCCGAGGGTGGCGGTGAAGTGGAACGTGCTGCCCTCGCCGATCTCGCTGCTCACCCACATCCTGCCATCCATGAGCGCCACGATCTCCGAGGCGATGGCGAGTCCGAGCCCCGTCCCGCCGTGCCTCCTCGTCGACGTCCCGTCCGCCTGTGTGAACTTGCTGAAGATCACGGCCTGCTGATCAGGCGGGATACCGATCCCCGTATCGGCCACCGCGAATCGGAGCACGACGGAGTCGTCGCCCACCGACTCCGGCGAGATGCTGATCCTGATGGTGCCCTGCGACGTGAACTTGACGGCGTTCCCCACGAGGTTCGTGAGAACCTGGCGGAGCCGGCCGGGATCCCCGACCAGCGTCTCCGGAATCGAGAGCGGCACCTCGTGGCTGATGTCGACGCCCTTCTCGGACGCGCTGCTCGTGAAGGACCGCACCACGTCGCTGACGAGGTCGCGCACGCTGAACGCCGCCTCGTCGAGCTCCATCCTCCCGGCCTCGATCTTCGACAGGTCGAGGATGTCGTTCACCAAGGTGAGGAGTGCCTGGGCGGAGATCTCGATGATCTCCAGGTACTCGCGCTGCTCGACGTCGAGGTCGGTTCCGAGTGCCAGCTCGGTCATGCCGATGATGGCGCTCATCGGGGTGCGGATCTCGTGGCTCATGTTCGCCAGGAAGAGCGATTTGGCGACCGTCGCCGACTCGGCAGTCCTGTTCGAGGCGACCAGCTCGTCGACGACCCTGGCCCGACCGACGGCATACCGAACCGCTCGATGGAGGGTCTCGACGTCGAAGTGTCCCGTCGTCAGGTAATCGACGGCGCCGGCGGCCATGGCCGCCTCCTCGGCGCCGTCTTCGTGGTCCGTCAGCAGGATGATCGGCGTCGCAGTGCCGGCGGCAGTGGCCTCGTGAACCAACTCGATGCCCGATCGGGTCCCCAGCCCGGAGGCGACGAGCGCCACGTCGTGGTCGCGGTGGAGCAGCTCCTCGAGCGCTTCGTCGTAGGTGGCGACCCAGGTGATCTCGTATTCAGGCTTCTCGCGGCTCTTCAGCAGCCCGGCTGTGTTCTCGTAGTCGTCTCTGTCGTTCTCGACGAGCAACACACGCAGCGTCGCCGCGGCCACCATGAATCTCCCGTTGTTCGAGTCGCCGTGGGCCGAGAATGGCCCGACCCCCAATACATCCACTAGATCGGCCCCAGGCCCTCGCGTCTTGAGTAGTCATCTTGGAATCGACCGGGGTAGTCACTCCTCGGGTCGCTCCCGCGGCGTGTCGAGCGCCCGTCGCTCCGGTCGAGATGGATCCGGAGGCCAACTCAGCCTGCTTCGGCCATGACCTCGTCCGGGATGTCGAAGTTGGCGAACACCTCTTGGACGTCTTCGAGGTCCTCGAGGGCATCGACCAATCTCAGCACCTTCCTGGCGTTCTCATCGGCGACGGGGACGGTGGTCATCGGCAGTTGCGTCACCTCGGCCTGTTCGACCGAGATGCCGGCGGCATCGAGGGCTCGCCGAACGGCGGCGACGTCGCCGGCCTCCGAGATGATCTCCCACATGCCGTCGGCGGGCCTGACATCCTCGGCGCCGGCCTCGATGGCGGCGAGCATGACGGCGTCCTCGTCACCCTCGGCCAAGACGTAGCCCTTCTGCTCGAAGAGGTAGCTGACGCTGCCCGGCTCGCCGAGGCTGCCGTTGTGCTTGTTGAAGGCGGCCCGCACGTCGGCGGCTGCCCGATTGCGGTTGTCGGTCAGCACGTGAACGAGCAGCGCCACCCCGCCGGGCGCGTAGCCCTCATAGAAGACCTCCTCGTAGTCGACCCCATCGATCTCTCCGGCTCCTCGGGCGACCGCCCGGTCGATGGTGTCCTTGGGAACGGAGGCATCCCTCGCCTTCTGGATCGCAGTGGCGAGGGTGGCGTTGGCGGCAGGATCGGACCCGCCGTTGCGAGCGGCTGCCTCGATCGCCCTGATCAGCTTGGCGAACAGCTTGCCGCGCTTGGAGTCCTGGCGCCCTTTGCGGTGCTTGATGTTCGCCCATTTCGAGTGACCCGCCATGGTCACGCCCTCGCCATGTCGGCCAACATCTCATGGATCCTGGTCTCGGCCGTGAGCTCGGGGTGGAAGGAGACGGCGATGACGGTGCCCTGCCGCACGAACACGGGATGGCGCACCTCCGTCCCCGGCTGCGTCACCTCGGCGAGCACGTCGACGCCCGCACCCACCTTCTCGATCCACGGTGCCCTTATGAACACGGCGTGGACGGGCTCGCCGAAGCCGGCGACATCGAGGTCCGCCTCGAACGAGTCGACCTGCCTGCCGAAGGCGTTTCTCTCGACGACGACGTCGAGCACGCCGACCTGCGGCTGCTCGTCGCCGGTGGTGGCCGCCCCCAAGAAGATCATGCCTGCGCAGGTCCCGAGCACGGGTAGGCCGCCTTCGACGGCTTCACGGATCGGGTCGATGAGCCCGTAGATGCTGGCGAGCTTCCCGATGGTCGTGGACTCGCCTCCCGGGACGATGAGGGCGTCGACCGAGGAGAGCTCTTGCGGGGTGCGCACTTCCCGGCCATCGAGGCCGAGAGACCGGACGACGGCAAGGTGCTCGCGGAAGTCACCCTGCAGGGCGAGCACCCCGATCGTCGGCTCAGTCGCCACGGTCCTGCATGCGTTCGGGAGCCGGGATGTCGGGGATGTTGATACCGACCATGGCCTCCCCGAGGTTGCGGGACACCTTGGCGATCTTCTCGGGATCCCTGTAGAAGGTCGTTGCCTCGACGATGGCACGGGCTCGAACGTCCGGATTGCCCGACTTGAAGATCCCCGAGCCGACGAAGACGCCGTCGCACCCGAGCTGCATCATGAGGGCTGCGTCTGCCGGCGTGGCGATGCCGCCCGCCGCGAAGTTGACCACGGGGAGCTTGCCGGTGTCGGCAACCTCGAGCACGAGATCGTACGGTGCCCGCAGCTCCTTGGCGGCCACCATGAGCTCGTCGGGCGACTTCGTCGTCAGCTCTCGGATCTGGCGGTTCATCTTCCTCATGTGCCGCACGGCCTCCACGACGTTGCCGGTTCCCGGCTCTCCTTTCGTCCTGATCATGGCGGCGCCCTCGCCGATGCGGCGCAGCGCCTCCCCCAGGTCCTTGGCGCCGCACACGAAGGGGACCGTGAACGCCCGCTTGTCGATGTGGTGCTCGTCGACGGGAGTGAGCACCTCGCTCTCGTCGATGTAGTCGACGCCGAGCGACTCGAGGACTTGGGCCTCGACGAAGTGGCCGATGCGCGCCTTCGCCATCACCGGGATCGACACGGCGCCGACGATCTCCTCGACCCGGGCCGGATCCGCCATGCGGGCGACTCCGCCGTGGGCGCGGATGTCGGCGGGGACCCGCTCGAGTGCCATCACGGCCACGGCGCCGGCGGCCTCGGCGATCTTCGCCTGATCGGCGGTGACGACATCCATGATGACGCCGCCCTTCAACATCTCTGCGAGGCCGCGCTTCACGGTGTCGGTGCCGGTGCGTCTTTCGGTGTCGCCCATGTGCGGACTCCTGGGGTCGAGCGGGATGAGACGGAGTCTAGAGCCCAGGCCGGGTGCGCCTGGCGGCGTGCCGCCTCACGACACCCCGTCCGACCAGACCGGCCGGCGCTTCTCCAGGAAGGCGGCGAAGCCTTCCTGGGCGTGTGGCGTCGCCGCCGCGGTCGCCATCAAAGGTTCTGTGACCTGGTACGCCTCGTCTTCGTCCAGCCCGACCTGCCGATAGAATGCGTGCTTGCCGTCGGCGATGACGGCTCCGCTGTAACGAGTGATCGAGTCGACGAGATCGAGCACCGCCTCACGCAACTCGCCGGCCGGGGACACCCGGTTGACGAGCCCCCACGCCATGGCGGTCGGCGCGTCGATCGTGTCGCCGGTGAGGAGCATCTCCATCGCCCGCTTGCGGCCGATCGCCCGAGTGACCGGCACCATCGGCGTCGTGCAGAACAGGCCGATCTTGACGCCCGGTGTCCCGAAACGGGCGTCGTCGGCGGCGACGACGAGGTCGCACGACGCCGCCAGCTGGCATCCTGCTGCCGTGGCGACCCCGTGCACCTGTGCTATGACCGGCTGCGGCGTCCGATGGATGGCCTGCATCGCCCTGGTGCACGCTCGGAACAGCTCGTCGTAGAACTGCGGGGTTCGATCGAGCATCTCTGCCAAGTCGTGGCCGGCCGAGAACGCCTTTCCTGCGCCCTCGACGACGATGGCCCGCACCCGGCTGTCGGAGGCGAGCGCCGCCAGCGCCGCTTCGATCTCCTCGAGCATTGCCAGGCTCATGGCGTTGCGGCGCTCCGGCCGGTTGAGGACGACCCGGCCGACCGGGTCCTGGATCTCGACGATCACATGGTCCATGAGATGCCCCTCGCGCCGTGCCGGCCGAGTGTACCGAAAGGAAGGTGCACGCCCGGTCAGGCCGACCTCGCTCGCTGGTACGCATCGAGGTAGCGGAAGAGCACGACCGGCCGGTCGTAGGCGGCGACCGTGGATGCCGCCCTGGCACGCAATGCCGCCGCAGCGGCATCGTCGGTGAGCAGCCGGGCGATCGCCCGGCCGAGCGCCCCGGCATCGCCGGGAGGGACGAACTGGGCGCCGTCGCGGGCGACGGCCACGAAGGCGCGCAGCCCGGAGGCGACGACGGCGCAGCCGGCGGCCATTCCTTCGGCGACGGTGATGCCGAAGCTCTCTCCTCCGAGGTTCGGCAGCGCCATCACGGCAGCCGACCGGAGCACCTCCCGCTTCTCGTCCTCGCCGATCCTGCCGAGGAACTGCACGCCCTCCGCGTCGTTCCCCGACGCGCCTGCCACGACGAGCTCCGCATCGGGGACCGTGCTTCGCACGATCGGCCACGCCTCGAGCAGGACCCCCAGGCCCTTGCGCGGCTCGTCCCTCCCGAGGAACACCACCCTGGCGGCGTGCCGCTCGACGCGTCCTGAGCGATACGCCGCGACGTCGATGGCGTTCGGGATGATCTCGGCGGCGATGAGCGACGCCACGGCCTCCGCGGCCAGGTCACTCACGGCCGTGGCGACGTCGATGCGCCCGGCGGTCGCTCGCAGTGCCCTGCCCGACAGTCTGAGCGCCCGCCTCACGAGGCGGGACGGGTCGGCGTGGAACGTGCCCACGACGCGGCCGGATGCTCGGACCGCCGCCAGGCCGACGACCGGCATGAACGGCTCGTGCACGTGGACGACGTCGGCGCCGGCGACCGCCTCCCGCACGGCGGCGACGACCCTCGGGTCGATGGCGATGGGGGCGATGGATCCGTTGGCGCGCACCGGCAGCGTCCTCCCCACGAGCCGCGCATCGTTGGGGCCCTCGACGCCGGGTCCGACGAGCCACGCATGGTGGCCCGCTTCCTCGAGCCACGCCACGAGCTTGATCGCTTGGTCCTGGACGCCCCCCGGCCTCCCGAGGTCGTACGGGCACACCACGGCGACCCTCATCCAGGCTCCTCGTCGCTCGGCCAGTTCGGCACGAAGAGATGCCACTGCTCCGGGGCGACCCGGATGATGCCCTCGAGCGCTGAGGCGAACGCCTTGACACCGCCGGCGATCCGCTCCTCTCGGGTCGGGGCGTCCGGTATCACGATCGGCTCGTGGATCACGAAATCGTGGCCCTTGCCCTCCTTGAAGTACGACCCGACGGGAAACAGCGCCGCACCGGTCCGCTCGGCGAGCGCCACCGGCCCGGCCGGCATGGTGGTCTTCTCGCCGAAGAACTCGACCTCGACCCCTCTACCCGTCACGTCGCGATCGGCGACGAGAGCCACCGTCCCTCCGTCACCGAGGCGCCGCATGAGGGCTGCGGTGACCTTGGCGCCGGTCGATGCCACCACGACGTCGATGCCGACGGCCCTCCTGCACTCCACGAACCAGTCGACGATCCGCTGGTTCGAGAGAGCTTCGGCGGCGGCGAGGACCGGGAAGCCGATCGCCTCTGCCTTGGCCCCTGCCGCCTCCCAGTTGCCGATGTGCGGCAAGGCGAAGATGACGCCGCGGCCGGCGTCTCTGGCGGCCGTGGCGTGCTCGACGCCCTCGACGTCGGCGTGCTCGACGAACTCCGCCTTGCGCCGAGGAGTGATCCAGAACAGCTCGGCCCAATACCTCCCGTAGCTGGCGAACATGCGCCTCGACAGCGCGACGACGTCCGCCGACTCGCCGACGACGCGCCTCAGGTGGCGTTGCACGAGCGCTCTCCGTTTCGGGGCGAGATGCCACAGCAGCCGTCCGAGGGCCTCGCCGCTCCTGCGCATGGCGGGCTCCGGCAGCCTGCTGAACACGCCGGCGATCGCACGGTACGCCAGGTAGCCGGGAAGATCGCTCACGACGAGAGCTGCTGCCAGGTGTGGATGACCCGTTGGGCGACGGTGAACGCAGAGAGCACCGCGAAGATCCACAGCATCGGCAGGAGCACGGGCACATCGAGGCCGAAGAGCCCGATGCCGACAAGAGCCAGGATCATGCGCTCCGCCCGGCCCATCCAACCGCCCCGGCCTTCGGCGCCCCAGCTCTCAGCTTTGGCGCGAACGTACGGGGTGAGGAGCGAGAAGGCCAAGGCGAACATGGTGAGCATGAGCGCCGTCTCGTCCGTTCGCTGCGAGAACGCCAGGCCGGTCCAGATGGCGGTCTCGCCGAAGCGGTCGGACATCGTGTCCACGAACGCCCCCCGGATCGATGCCGTCCCTTGGAGCCTGGCCAGCGGGCCGTCGAGGGCGTCGAGCAGAGTCCCGACGCCGGCCACGATCGCCCCTGAGAAGAACCGCCCGGCCGCGATGAGGACCGCCCCCGAGACGGCCACGATGAGGCCGGCGAACGTCACCATGGTCGGGGTGAGCTTGGCCCTTGCCAGCCAGGAAGCGACGGGATCGAGTATCGGTGCGAGCCGGCTGCGGCCCCTCAGGTCGAGCACACGGCCCTCCTTCCGAGGCGGAAACCTACCACGGGCGCACCAGGCGCCTTCGCCCGACCCGCCCGCCGGCGCCCGATTCGGGCAGGCTCCCCGCAGTCCCGCGCGACCGCCGTGTATACAATCGGCTCAGCACGTTGTCGAGCTGGAGGGAGCGTCACCCGGCGATGGATCAGGCAAAGGTCACGTTGCAGCTCCCTGACGGCGAACACGACCTCCCCGTCGTCGAGGCCTCCGTGGGCAGTGACGCCATCGACATCTCGCGGTTGCGCTCGGACACGGGCCTCATCACCTACGACCCGGGCTTCGCCAACACGGCGGAGACCCTCAGCTCGATCACGTACGTGGACGGCGACGCCGGGACGCTTCGGCACCGCGGCTACGAGATCGAAGACCTGGCGGTGAGCTGCACCTTCCTGGAGGTGGCGTATCTGCTCCTGTTCGGCGAGCTGCCGAACCGGGCGCAGCTCGACGAGTGGACGAGGAGCATCCGCAGCCACACGCTCCTCTCCGAGGAGATGAAGCGCTTCTTCGATGCTTTCCCGCGGAGCGCCCACCCGATGGCGATCCTGTCGTCGGCGACGAACGCCATCTCGACGTTCTACGAGTCGTACCACGACCCGAAGAATCCCGACGGCGTGGGTGAGAGCGCCAAGCGCCTCATCGCCAAGATGCCGACGATCGCAGCCTGGGCATACAAGAAGTCGATCGGCCAGCCGTACGTCTATCCGCGCAACGACCTGACGTACGTCGAGAACTTCCTCCACATGATGTTCGCCCTCCCCGTCGAAGACTTCAAGGTCGACCCGGTCGTCGCCAAGGCCCTCAACGTCCTGCTCATCCTGCACGCCGATCATGGCCAGAACTGCTCGACCGCGACGGTGCGGTTCGTAGGGTCGAGCCAGGCGAACCTGTTCGCCTCGGTCGCGGCGGGCATGAACGCCTTGTGGGGACCGCTCCATGGCGGCGCCAACCAAGCCGTCGTCGAGATGCTCGAAGAGATCCACCTCGACCCCGCCGCCACGGTCGAGAGCGCCATCACCCGGGCCAAGGACAAGGACGACCCGTTCCGCCTGATGGGCTTCGGTCACAGGGTCTACAAGAACTACGACCCGAGGGCGAAGATCCTCAAGAAGTTCGCCGACGACGTGCTCGCCACCGTCGGCGAAGACGACCCGCTCCTCGAGATCGCCAAGAAGCTCGAGTCGACAGCACTCGAGGACGAGTACTTCCACGAGCGGAACCTCTACCCGAACGTCGACTTCTACTCGGGTCTCATCTTTCGGGCGCTCGGCTTCCCGATGCGCATGTTCACGGTGCTCTTCGCCATCGGGAGACTCCCCGGCTGGATCGCCAACTGGAAGGAGATGAGCGCCAACCCGGGCAACCGCATCGGCCGTCCCCGCCAGGTGTACACCGGGCCTGTGCAGCGGGACTTCGTTCCGATCGCGGACAGGTAGCCGACGGCGCCGGTCAGTCGTCGGCTCGCTCGACGATCGCCTCCGTGTACGTCTCGACGACCTCGCCCGACAAGGCGTCGACGCGGACCAGCCCCCGCTTCGTCGGCGGATCGTCCGCCGAGAACACGAGCACGTTCCACACCGGTCTTGCTCGCCAGCCTTCGAAGCTCATCGCAGCCGAGGCATGCCCGACAGGAAACTCGGTCGCCCGGTTGGCCGTCTCGAGCGCTCGGTCCTCTCTCACGGCGAGGTGCCATGCGGTGATCGCGTGGTACGCCGCCAGGGCCCCGAGGCCGGCGGCTGCCACCCCCATCCCGCCGGGGAGCCCCACGGCGATCCCCACCGCGACGAGCAGAGCAGCCCCGAGGTACACCAGGCCTGCGCTTCGCCTCCTGGCAGGCTCGGGGACTGCGTACGGTCCGTAGACGTCCGAGTCGAGATCCTCCGGCACGGCGGCATCCGCCGCCACGTCGTTCGGGATCTCGAGCCGCGGGATGCGCTTGTCGGTCACGACGCCTCTCGCTGGGGCTCCATCGCCTCGCGGTAGGCGACCTCGTCGAAGGAGCGGGAGCCCTTCTTCTCGTGCCAGCGGTCCCATGTGAAGAGCATGGCTGGCAGGACCAGGACGGCGGCGAGCAGCGCCAGCAGGATGGTGTAGGCGGTGACGAACCCGAACTGCCGGAACGGGATCGTCGTCGACGTCACCAGGATCCCGAAGCCGGCGATGGTCGTGACCGCCGACCCGGCGAGCGCCCCGCCTGTATGGGTCAACGTCGACTTGATCGCATCCGCCGACGACTCGAACCGCACCCGCTCCTCCAGGTAGCGGTGCGTGATGTGGATCATGTACGGGATGCCGATGCCGATGGCGAGCGCCGCGATCGTGGCAGTGACCGGCCCGAACGGGATGCCGAACAGCACCATGAGGGTGAACGACAGGACGACGACGAGCACGACGGGAAGCGTCGTGATCACTCCCAGCATGGGCCTGCGGGCCTCGTACCAGAAGTTGGCGACGAGGAGCACGAGGGCGGCCAACAGGGTGAGCAGCAGCGACGACACCTGAGAGTCCCGCAGCGTGGTGACGACGACGTCGCCGATGATCTCGTCGGACGTCGCCACGACCGAGAGGCCCTCGCCGGACATCGGAGCGAAGTCTGCGAGCACGTCGTCTCGCAACTGTCCGGCTCCGGCCTCCCCCGCCTGTGTGGTGACGTCGAAGAGGAGCCCGTCATACGAGTCTCCCGAGCGATTGAGCACGGCAGCCATCCCGTCGGGCGCCGCGGTGTAGGCCGCGTCGTATATCGCGGCCACGTCGGCCCCATCGCCGACCGTGAGGTCCTCACCGGCGCCGGCGGCCTCGAGCGCAGCGCCGACGCCCTGGTCGAACGTCGGGGATCCGTCGGCGGCGAGCGGAGCGATCGCCGCCAGCGGCGAGCTCGCATCCGGCTGTCCCCCGAAGGTCACGACGTTCGGGGTGTCGAGCAGGTTGCCGTTGGCGACGACCATGGCGTTCCAGGCATCCACCGTCGCGACGTCGCCCTCGACGAGGACCTGGGTGCTCTCGCCGAAGCCGCCCCCGAAGTCGATGAGGAGGGCCTCGAACGTCTGCCGCAATGGTGACGTGGTCGGGATGAAGTCGATGAAGCTGAACCTCGTCTCGAGCTGGGTGACCCCGTACGACCCGATGACCCCGAGGACCAGGGCAACGACGAGCGTCGGCACTGCCAATCTGGTCGCCAGCCCCGACGTGCTACCGATGACCCGCGGCAAGGTCTTCGACTCACCGCCGACGAGGCTGGCCCGGTCGAGCCTGTCGCCACGCTCGGCACGCCTGTCGAGCAGCTGGCGGACCGCCGGGACGAACGTGAGCATGAGCAGGAACGAGAACACGATCCCGACTGCGGCCAGGAGCCCGAACTCCCGGAGCGCCGGCAGGTCGTTGGCGACGTTCGTGAGGAAGCCGACGGCTGTTGTGATCGTGGCAAGGACCAGGGCCACCCCGACCGTACGCACCGCGGTGGACATGGCGGCGTCGACCGACGCCCCTCTCGATACCTCGTCCCGGTACCGGGTCGTGACGTGGATCGAGTAGTCGACGCCGAGACCGATGAGCAGGATCGGCAGGATCTGGGTCATCGGGCTGGCGTCCGTGAACATCAGATAACCGACGCCGTTCATCCACTGGATGGCGATCACGATCGTCACGAACGTCACCACCGTGTCGGCGACCGTTCTACGGAGGCGGTTCGAGGCGACCGACCACACGATGAACGTGGCGACGACGATGAGCGCCACGGAGCCGAGCAGGGCGTTCGAGTTCCAGTCCTTCCATGCGTCCGGGAATGCGCTGTCGAGCACCGTCGCCAGCGTCGGCAGGATCGAGACGATGGTGGCGGCCACCATGGCGACGATTCCGATCCTGATGAGCCACACGTTGCGGGCCCGCCGTGGCGTCACGAGGAAGACGAGGGCGAGGACGAGGAGGATGATGAGGGCGGCGGTCGCGAAGAGCCGAAGGATCTCCGTCTGGAACTCGTCCTCGTCGGCGAACAGCAACTCGAACGAGAACGGCTGGGCGGAGAAGCCGTCGGGGACCTCCACCGCCTCTATGTCTGCGGCGACCTCGGCCGACAGGTCCACGAACGGCTCGATCTCGAGGCGAGCTGCCGCGTTGTGGAAGAGGAGGACGAGACCCGTGTCGCCGGTCGGCGCCCTGGGGTCGGAGGATGCCGAGAGCAGCTGCGTCATCAGCCCTGCCTGCTCACCCGGCAGCTCTGCGACTGCCGACAGATACGCCTCACGCAACTCGTCATCGCTTTCCGGAGCCGGGGACCCCTGGGCGATCGCCTGCTCGACCGGTGAGAGGAAGCTGACGATTCCCGGCTGCTGCGGATCCTGCACGAGGTGTTCGGCGAGCGGCCCGGATTCGACTGCCTCTCGGACCGCTCGAACGGTTGCGAACCCCTCCGTGGAGAACAGGTCGGCGCCGTCGGGTGCGCTGACGATCACCTGCATCACCCCGACCGACGAATCCTCTCCGAAGAGCTCGGAGATCCGGTCGACGGCCGCCAACTCCGGCGCATCGGGGGCGAACGAGTCGTTCGAGTCCTCTTCGGGCTGGAACTGGCCTGCAAAGCCTCCGAGAACGGCGGTGAGCACGAGCGTCACCGCGATGACGATCCAGGGGAACTTCCTCACTGCCGTGGCCAGTCCGTTGACGAGCGTCTTCAAGAGTCGATTCCTCCGGTTCAGCGGGTGATGAGCCGGGCAGGTTAACGGTGCCTCGGGGTCTACCGGCTCACCGGGGCGGCTTGCACAGCTCGGTCAGCTCGGCGATGGCTTCGTCGAGCGGAACGCCACGCCGCTCGCTGTCGTCGCCCCGCACACGAACGCCCACCGTGCCCGCTTCGACGTCCCTGTCGCCGACGACGATCACGGCTGGGTGCTTGGAGGTGATGGCCCGGCGGATCTTCTCACCGACCGTCTCGTCCGACTCGTCGACCTCGGTGCGAAGCCCGGCGTCGATCATCCCGGCGGCCACCTCGGAGGCGTACCCGTGGTGGCGG
Organism: Acidimicrobiia bacterium; assembly: GCA_036396535.1. Taxonomy (NCBI): domain Bacteria; kingdom Bacillati; phylum Actinomycetota; class Acidimicrobiia; species Acidimicrobiia bacterium. The sequence continues at coordinate 26,176 of DASWKR010000058.1, forward strand.
TCGGCGACCGGGACGATCGTCGCCTGGACGGGGGCGAGCCAGCCCGGGAGGGCGCCTGCATAGTGCTCGATGAGGATCCCGATGAAGCGCTCCAGCGACCCCATCAGGGCGCGGTGGATCATCACCGGTCGCTCCCGCGAGTTCTCGCCGGTTGCGTACAGCAGGTCGAAGTTGTCCGGCTGCCCGAAGTCGACCTGCAATGTCGAGAGCTGCCAGCGCCGCCCGATGGCGTCGCGGATGTGAACGTCGATCTTCGGCCCGTAGAAGGCCGCCTCGCCCTCGGCCAACTCATGAGGGATGTCGGCTTTGACGAGCGACTCGCGCAGAGCCTCGGTTGCCCTGTCCCACATCGCCAGGTCGCCCATCCACTTGTCCGGGTCGCGAGTCGACAGGTCGGCTTCGAATTGGTTGAAGCCGAAGTCCCGCAACACCATGAGCGTGAAGTCGAGGAGGTTCTGGAGCTCGTCCGGCACCTGCGCCTCCTCGACGAAGATGTGGGCGTCGTCCTGGGTGAAACCGCGCGCCCGCAGCAGCCCGTGGAGCACACCCGAGCGCTCGTAGCGGTACACGGTGCCCAGCTCGAAGAGGCGGAGCGGCAACTCGCGGTAGCTCCTGCTGCGGCTCCGGTAGATGAGGATGTGGAACGGGCAGTTCATCGGCTTCATCCGGTACTCGGTCTGCTCGTCGAGCGTCATCCCCGGGTACATGCCATCCGCGTAGAAGTCGAGGTGGCGGGATGTGTTCCACAGCTCGGCCTTGGCGACGTGGGGCGACGCCACGATCTGGTAGCCGTGAGCGAGGTGGGTCCGCCTGCTGTAGTCCTCGACGGCCTTGCGCAGCAGCCCGCCCTTTGGATGCCACACGGCCAGTCCTGCGCCGAGCTCGGCCGGGAACGAGAAGAGCTCCTGCTCCACGCCGATCCGCCTGTGGTCGCGTCGCTCCGCTTCCTCGAGCCGGGCCAGGTGGTCGGCCAGGGCCGCTTGCGACTCCCAGGCCGTGCCATAGATGCGCTGCAGTTGCGGTTTGTTCTCGTCCCCTCGCCAGTAGGCGCCGGCCGTGCGCAAGAGCTTGACGGCTTCGATGCGTCCGGTGGACGGAAGGTGCGGGCCCCGGCAGAGGTCTACGAAACCGAGGTTTCGGTACACGGAGACCTCGGAGCTTCCGGCGCCCTCGTCCTCGTCGACGCCTTCGATGATCTCGGTCTTGAACGGCTGGTCGGCGAACACCGCCAGGGCCTCGTCCTTGGAAAGGACCTGCCGGTGGAACGGCTGGTCCTCCTCGATGATCTCGGCCATGCGACCCTCGATCGCCTCGACGTCCTCGGGTGTGAACGGGCGGCCGATGTCGAAGTCGTAGTAGAACCCGTCCGTGATCGGCGGCCCGATGGCGAACTTGGCGCCGGGATGAAGATCGAGCACGGCCTGCGCCAGCACATGCGCGGCCGAATGCCGGATGACGTGGCGGCCTTCTTCGGAGGACTCGGTGATCACCTCGAATCGGCCGCCGGAAGCGATCTCTGCGGCGAGGTCGAGCAGGGCGCCGTCGACGGACACCGCCACGGCCGCATCGGCGAGGCGGGGGCCGATGCTGCGCGCCACCGTCAGACCCGTGACACCGTCATCGAAGGCGTGAACGGATTCGTCCGGGAACGTGAGGTGCACGGGCAACAATTCATCCTTCCGGTGAGGCGTCGGCGGCGGCCGGGTCGCTCACAGCCCTTCCGTCGGTGCGGCCGAGCCGTCTCGCCAAGGCTAGTTGGGGCGGCAGTCGCCCAGGACAAATGCCGCCGCGCCCGACCGGGCCGTGACACAATGAAAACGGAATCGACGAGAGGGACTTCACTCCGTGGAACCGTTGGAGCTCGCCGACAGACTCGCAGGTGGTGGACGCGTCCAGGAGCTGACGAGCATCGACCGCGTCCTGGGAGTGAATCGAATCTACCGGCTGTGGACCGATCAGGAGAGCCGGATCGTGAAGATCTACGGCACGCCTGCCCGGGAGCGCAGGGAACGGCACGCCTTGGATGCCCTCGGGCACCTCGACGGTATGCCGACCGTGCTCGACCGGGGCGCCGAAGGCGACCTCCAATGGGTCATCTTCGAGGACGCCGGCCGGTGGAACATCGGGTCACTGCCCGAGAACATCGGCATCGCCAGGAGGGCGGGCGAGATCTTGGCGAGGATCCACGAGTCGGAGTCCGCTCCACTGTCGAACCTGTCACGGGGGATCGACCAGGAGTGGGTGACCGTCGACTTCATGTCGACGTTCCGCCGCCTCGAGCGTTACCGAGGCAAGATCGGGATCACCATGGACCTCATCGAGCAGGCGCGCCGGGTGCGCCCGCCGTACGCCTCCGAACCGCGGGTGGCGCACACGAACGCCGTGCCCGAGAACTTCCTGGTGGACGACGACGGCAACGTGACGCTCATCAACTGGGAGTGGGCCACTCTGGCGCCCCCGGAGTGGGACCTGTCGAAAGCCATGTGGCTCTCGGGCCTCAAGTCGGGGCAGACTGCGTCGCGTGGCCTCCAGGAGGGCTACGGGCGGGCGCTCGAGCCGGAGCAGCTCGACCGGTGGACGGTCTATCACGCCGGCATGATGCTCGTGTTCGAAGCCGAGAACACGATGCGCACCGACCTCGACGAGTTCGACTACCTGCTCGCCGAGCTGCAGCGGGCCGTCACCGCGGCGGCCAGCGCAGACTGAGCATCCGCGCCTGTGGGCGGCTCGGAAATCCGCGAAAACCCAGCTTGTCGTCCCTACCCTCGGGACTCCGGACGAGCAACGGAGTGGAGATGGTCGAGGTTCTCCTGGCTGGAGCGGTCATGACCGCAGGAGCGGTCGCGGTTGCCCGCCGCAGCTTGCCGAACGAGGTGTCGCGCAACACCTTCCACGGCGGCGCCGACGTGATCGATCTGCCGTGCCCGTGGTGCAACGCGGCGACCCGCGAGGACGATCCTCGTTGCCCGAGCTGCGGGCAACGCTTCGGCTGATCGACGCGGCGGCAACTCTGCGGGGCAGGGCGCGCCGTCAACCCCGCTCGTACATGCAGTTCGTGAACACCGCACGGAACCCGAGGTCCCTGTACAGCCACATGGCCGCCTCGTTTGCGCCGTCGACGTAGAGCATCCCGACCTCGGCGCCCTGGCGGTCGTGGAGGTCCGCAAGGCCGGCGAGCACGAGCGCCCTCCCGAGCCCGCCTCCCCGCGCCTCCGGGTGCACGCCCACGATGTAGATCTCACCGACTCCGTCGCCGTGCAGCTTCGTCCAACACGATCCTGCGAGGACGTCGCCGTCCCACGCCATCACGACACCTCGGGGATCGAACCATGGCTGGGCGGTTCGCAGCGCCAGGTCCGCCAGGTCGATCGACCCATTCTCCTCGTGCCCTGCGAACGCCGCGTTGTTCGTGGCCAACCACGCCTCCTCGTCGATCCCGGGACGGAACGTCGATGGCGTGATGTGCGAAGGCCAGTCCGGACCGGCTCCGATCGGAAGTGGACGCTCCAAGCGGTGCAAGGTCCGCGTGGCCGTGAATCCGGCCGCTGCCAGTAGACGCTGGGCCTCGCTCGTCCACGCCCACACGACGTACCTGGCGCCGCCGGGAACCTGTGCCACTGCGACCTCGAGGGCCTCGTGGAAGAGCTCGGCCCCCGGGGCGACTGCGATCTCGATCGCCCAGTGCTCGGCGCCGTCCGACTGGCGGTGCGGTGCCGCCTGGACGTACGCCGCCACTGCGTCCCCTGCGACGGCGACCGACCCCCTGGACCTGTCGGGCCTGTCGACACGCAGCAACTTGTACTCGGTCAAGGCCGGCAAACCGTCCCTCGCCTCGACCGCCGCCAGCAGCACATCCAGAGCGGTTCGGTGCTGCACCGGCTGATAGGCCTCCCACTCCACCGGCGCAACGATAGGAGAGGCGCGGCGCCGCCGAGGCGGACGATGGCCCTCCGCCAAGCGCGCCTCCGGCGCCCATCATGCGCGCCCCGGGCGCCCCATCACGCGCGCCCCGGGCGCCCCATCACGCGCGCCCCGGGCGCGACGCCAACGTACACTGAGCCCTCGTGAGCAAGGTAGGGCTGGTTCTCGGAGGCGGTGGGATCACCGGTGCCTCCTATCACTTCGGGGCGCTGCTCGCCATCGAGATGGCAACCGGATGGGATCCTGCCCACGCCGACGTCATCGTCGGTACCTCGTCGGGAGCGTTCACGGCTGCCATGCTGCGCGGCGGCCAGCTGACCCTCGACACGCTCATCGGGAATGCGGCGACTCGCCAGGAGGTCTCGGACCGCCTGAGAGGCTACGTCTACCGCAGGGGACGCCCGCGCGGCGTCATCCGCTGGCTCCGCAAGGGCGTGCTCCCGAGCATGGTGCGACCCGACGTCGGGATCGTGCTCGGCTGCCCGGCGTTGTACACGACGGACGGCCTCGTCGAATGGGTCGAGCACGCCTTGGGCGATCTCGCCGATGGCTGGCCGAGCGCTCCCACCGTCATCGTCGCCTACGACCTCGACGGACGAAAGCGAGTCCCCTTCGGCACCGAACGGGCCCCGGAGGTCCCGCTGAAGATCGCGGTTGCCGCCTCGGCGGCCGTGCCATTCATCTTCGAGCCGGTCCGCATCGATGGCCGTTGGTACGCAGACGGCGGCATCGCCACCGGGACGAGCGCCGACTTGGTGCTCGCCAGCCAGGAGCCGCTCGACGTCGTCCTCGTGATCGCCCCGCTGGCCGCCCTCGAGCCGCGACCGCACGCCCGGTTCTACGAGGACGTCTTCGATCGGCTCGGAAGGACCGCGCTCGACGCCGAGCTCGAGAAGATCAGGACCGCCTGGCCGGACACGGACATCGTCGTGCTGCGACCGGATGAGCACGTCCTGTCGGCGGCCCGGCCCAATCCGATGTCACTGGACGCCGCCGTCCCGGCTTTCCTGAGGACGCTGCGCTCGTTACGTGACCACCTCGGCTCAGCCGAAACTTGGGACGTGCTCAGCCGCCACCTGGTCCGAGATCGGGTGCGCTGAGCCTACGCGGGCACCTTGACCGAGCGGAGTTGGTCGAGGAGCAGGTCGACGGCCTGCCCCATGTCGATGCCTCGCGGCATCCTCGCTCCCCCGCCGAGCCTGACCGTATGCCGGTCTTCGTCGAGCTCCACGATGGCGTCGGCCTCCACCGTGGCGGCGGTGTCGATCACGGAGTCGGGGTCGGCAAGCATGTCGCGCAGCCTGACTCCTCCTGCGTCGACTGGAGCCTGGGCGAGGTCGCCCTGGGCCATCGTGCGCAGCACGTCCTCGGTCTGCCGCACGACGCCACGCAGATGCTCAGCCCTCCGCTGTATCCGGGTGTACTCGTCGCGGGCCGAGTCGAGGAACTCCTCGGCGTCGTTGCGCGACTGGTCGAGTAGCTGCAGCGCCTCGCGCCTGGCACGGCCGACGATCAACTCGGCCTCTTCCCGAGCCTTCGAGACCGCCTCGTTCCTGGAGCGCGACGCCGTGAGGACCGCCTCCTCGAGGCGATCACCGGAGCTGCGGAACTCCTCGAGCTCCTTCTCGACGCGACTGAGCCGTGCCCTCGCCTCCATGAGCGAGCGGTGCTGGTCGGCGATGACGAACGAGACCTCGTTCAGGTAGGCGTGGACGGCCTCAGGGTCGTAACCGCCCTTCTTCATGACGTCGAAGCGCTTGCGCCTGATGTCGGAAGGGGTCACGTCCACGCCTGCTCTCCTGTCGTCGGAGGCGGCGAGCACGCCGCCGCTCGGTCTTCGTCGCCTTCCCGGCCTCAAACAGCGCCCTACCGACTGAGCGTCAGTGTATGGCTACTTTGCGTGGCACGTCAATAGTCACCGAAACATAGTTGACCGCGAGTGAACCCTGGTGAGGAAGTCCGATAGACCAAATTGGGTCGGCCGACCCGTTGCCGGATCGTCGATTCTGCCGATACCTTCGAGATGCGGCACCAGCCGCCGACAAGCAACCGTTGTGGGCTCCCGTTGCCCACAGTGAGGGAACAGGCCAGATGAACCTCGCAACTCGACTCTTCAGCACTCTGCAGGCCCGGATGCGGGCTGAGGACGGGGCGAGCCTCGTCGAATACGCATTCCTCGTTGCCCTGATCGCCATCGTCGCGGTGGTCGCCGTGGCCTTCTTCGGCCAGCGACTCTCCAACTCCTACAACTCGATCGCGACCGCGCCGGGCTGGTAGGAGATCGCCGGCGAGAGGGCCCCCGCCCCGCTCGGCTCTATGTGACGACGGGCACCTTCGCCATCGCCTCGACCACCCTCGCCTCCGGGTAGTCGTAGTCCACGAGCTCCCCACCCAGATAGGCCTCGTACGCCGCCAGGTCGAAATGGCCGTGGCCGCACATGGCCGTCAGGATGACGGTCTCCTCCCCGGATTCCCGTGCCCGCTCGGCCTCGCGAATGGCAGCCGCGATCGCATGGGACGGCTCCGGGGCAGGCAGGATGCCCTCCGTCCTGGCGAATCGAACGGCGGCGTCGAAACACTCGTTCTGGTGGATGGCCTCAGCCTCGACGAGGCCGAGCTCGTACAGATGCGAGACGAGGGGGGCCATCCCGTGATAGCGGAGTCCACCGGCGTGGATCGGATCCGGGATGAAATCGTGTCCGAGGGTGTGCATCTTCACGAGCGGCGTCATCCCCATCGTGTCGCCGAAGTCGTACCGGTACTCGCCCCTCGTCAGAGAGGGGCAGGCGGCCGGCTCGACGCAGCGGATCGTCGGGGCGATGTTGCCGGCGAGCTTCTCGCGCAAGAACGGGAAGGACAGCCCCGCGAAGTTCGACCCGCCACCGGTGCATCCGACGAGAACGTCCGGCGTATCGCCCACCTTTGCGAACTGCAGCAAGGCCTCCTCGCCGATGATCGTCTGGTGCATGAGCACATGGTTGAGGACGCTGCCGAGGGAATATTTCGTGCCCTCGCCCATCACCGCCGCCTCGACGGCCTCGCTGATAGCGATACCGAGGCTCCCGGGCGATTCCGGGTCCAGCGCTCTGATCTTGCGGCCGGCCTCGGTGACGTCCGAGGGGCTCGAGTGAACGGTGGCGCCCCAGACCTCCATCATCGTCTTGCGGTACGGCTTCTGCTGGTACGAGGCGGCAACCTGCCAGACCTCGCACTCGAGGCCGAACAGGGCGCAGGCGAAGGCGAGGGCGCTCCCCCACTGGCCCGCCCCGGTCTCGGTGGTGAGCTTGCGCACCCCTTCGCGAGCGTTGTAGAACGCCTGCGGCACCGCCGTGTTGGGCTTGTGCGATCCGGCAGGGCTCACACCCTCGTACTTGTAGTAGATGCGCGCCGGGGTATCGAGGGCCCGCTCCAGACGGTGGGCGCGGTACAGAGGCGAGGGCCTCCACAGCCTGTACACATCGAGCACCTCGCCCGGGATGTCGACGAAGCGGTCCGGGCTCACCTCCTGGAGGATGAGCGCCATCGGGAAGAGTGGAGCGAGGTCATCAGGGCCAACCGGCTGCAGCGTTCCCGGGTGCAGCACAGGAGGCGGCGGCGCCGGCAGGTCCGGCACGATGTTGTACCACTGCGTCGGCATCTCACTCTCGTCGAGCAGGATCTTCGTGCGCTCGGTCATCGGGTGCCCTCCAAGCGGATGCGGGAGGCCAGACTACGGGAGGGCACCGTCCTCCCGCCACGTGCCGGACCGGGATCCACGCCGACGGAGACGCTCAGGCGGGCGGCTCGGCCCGGCGCGAGATCGTATACGCCTCGTCGAAGAACCAGACGCCGCGATACTTGTCGATCACATTCCTCGTCGCCTCGATGTAGCGCCCGCTGGACACCGCCTCTCCGAGGCGCACCTCGTCGATCTGGGCCACGTATGCGGCTGCGTTCCAAGCAGCGAGGATCGAGCTCGTCCCGATGTGCTCCTCTGCCTCCGAAGGCATCGCATGGAGGTCGTACCGGAACACCGCTTCCTCGTCTGTCGAGTCGTGGAACTCGTAGCCGGCTGCCTCGCTGCCGAGCAGCCGGCGAGCCGCTCCGATGATCTCCTTGCGCCCGTTGTCGAACGGGTTCTCGTCGGGCCACACGCCCCTGATGATCTCGAGGCCCGGATCGTGGCCGTATGCGTGCACCGTCACCAGCCGGCCCCCCGGTGCGAGGGCGCTCACCATCGGCACGACGACGAGGCGCGCCTTGCGGTCTGGGGGTGTGCGCGCCCGGTATGGATGCGAGGCGATGACGAGGTCGTAGCCATCCTCGGTTCGATCCGGCCTCGGGATCAGCGGGTCGAGGATGAACTGCCTGTCCCGGCGGTGCAGGACGACGACGGTCGGCTGCATGTACTTCGGATTCCCCGACGCCCTGTCCGTCTCGACCTTCCAGTCGGCTGCCAACGTGGGATACAACGCCCTGATCTGACCGGCGAAGTCGTGGGTCGTCCCACCCTCGAGTGGAACGTGCCGCCACGTCACGGGGCGGCCCTGGTTCTCGCCCCGCGGCGTGAAGGACGGGGCTTCGCCGTAGTTCATGTTCGTGACCACGAACACCATCTCAGGGTGCTCGTAGAGGCGGTCGGGCAGGCGTTCGAGTGCCTGGCGAACGTCCTCGATGCTGATCTCCTTGCCGACGACGAGCCAAGGGATGTGGGTGAACTGCCGGTGCATGCCGCGCATCACGTACGAGAGGACGGAGGCGTCGCCCATGCCGGCGTCGAGGACCCGCAGGCCGTGGCGCCCAGGGCCGATGTGGTCGAGCTCTTCGCCAACCCGCGCCGCCACCGTCGCCTTCTCCGTCGTCGTCGTGACGAACATCATGTAGGCCGCTCGGCTGTCGAAGAACCGGGTCGCGGCGCGGCGCAGGCCGCTCTTGCCGTCCGAGGTCACACGGCCAACGTAACACGAGTCGTTGTGCGAAAGGCGTGTCGTGACCAACCTGGCGGCGACGACCACCAGGAGGCTGCATCTCCGTGACGAGCGAAACGACGATCCGGGCGACCGGGCGCGACGCTTACGTCGACTTCCTGCGCGCCTTCTCGCTCGTCATCGTCGTCGTGTGGCATTGGGTATTCACGATCCTCGAGGTGTCTCCGACGACCGTGTCGCCTTCGAACCCGATCGGCTTCACGCGTGGGATGTGGGCGGCCACCTGGGTCTTGCAGGTGATGCCCGTCTTCTTCTTCGTCGGCGGCTTCACCCACCGTCTGGCTTTCGACCACTACACGCCGGGGACGTCGCGGCGATTCCTGAAGCGGCGGATCCAGCGCCTCCTGGCACCGGCCCTCGGGCTCGTCGCCGTCTGGATCGGCGTCGGCTTCCTGCTCCGGATGTTGGTCGGGGGCCAGTGGATCTGGCCGGCCGTGATCCTCGTGCTCTCCCCGCTGTGGTTCCTGGTGGTGTACCTCGTGCTCGTGGCGATCGCCCCGGTGGCGGTTCGAGCCCACTGGCGGTGGGGTGAGCTGGTGATCGTCTGGCTCATCGGGCTCGCTGCCGTGCTGGACGTGCTCCGCTTCGCCCACGAGCAGGGGTGGGCGGCGTGGGTCAACTTCATCGTGATCTGGGGCCTCGCCCACCAGCTCGGGTTCTTCTACGACAAGCTCGCCGCGGCCCCGCGCCGGGTCGGCTGGATGTTCGCCTGGTCGGGGTTCTTCGCGCTGGTTGCGCTGACGAACATGGGTTTCTACCCCCGCTCGGTGGTGGGCGTGCCCGGGGAGCGCTTCTCGAACATGGGACCACCCACGCTGGCGATCGTCGCCTTGATCCTCCTCCAGGTCGGACTGGTGCTGCTGCTTCGAGAGTGGGTGCTCGGGCGGCTGGCCACGAGCGCCGCCTGGCAGCGGACCGCAGCCTGGGTGAATGCGAACGCCCTCGCCCTCTACCTCTTCCACACGACGGCGATGGCCGCCGTGGTGGCAGTCGCCTTCGTGGCCTTCGGGTACCGGCCGCCTTCGCAGCCGACCGCACATTGGTGGCTCACGAGGCCGTTGTGGCTGATCGGGCCGGCGCTGGCGACGCTCCCCTTCCTGGCTCTCTACGGGAAGCTCGGCTCCCGCCAAGGCGCCTCCGAGCGGCTCGAGTAGGTTCGGGGAGTGGGTTCGCCGCCATGCCGGACCGGCGGCGCCAACTAGCCGAGCTTGGCTCCCAGCCAGTCGATGACGTGGCCGACGGCCTGGTGCTGCACGACGTCGACCTCGTACGCTCCGTCCGGTCCCCGCATCGGGAACACGTAGCCGTGGAGCGGATGGTCGTACGACACCCACTCGACGTCCTTGCCCGCCTCGGCGAGTAGCTCGTAGCTCGTGCGGAAGATGCCTTGCAGGTGGTCTTCCTCCCGGCCCATGACGAGGATCGGAGTGTCGATGGTGGCGATCCGCTTGGCGGCGATATCCATGTCGATCCTTCGCCTGACCTTGTCGACCTCTGCCATCTGCATGTCCTCGATGTTCCGCAGGCGTGTCTCCTGGTTCACGAACGCCGTGTCGTCCGGGGTGAGGGCGAGGAACTCATGGGCGGCGGGCTCGGAAGCGACCGCGGCCCGCACGCCGTCGTACTCCGAGGTGATCTTCAGCACCATCTCCCCTCCGTGGCTCATGCCGATGAGCCCGACCCTGTCTGCGTCGATCTCTCGAAGCGACTTGAGGTGATCGACGATGGCGATCTCGTCCTCGTACTCGAGCGGTGAGCGGTTGAACAGGCCTCTCCCCTGCCGCATGTCGCGCACCAGAGGGCCTCCGTTGTGGTAGCCGAGCTCGACCTCCGTCCGGTAGCGGATCCAGGCGCACGCCATACCGGCCTCGAGGAGGCGCTCCATGATCCATCCGCGGTTGGCGACGGCGTCGCGAATCCACGCCATCCCGCCGCCTCCGTTGCCGGACGCCAGCACGACGACAGGATGCGGGCCACCCTCGGCGGGGACCCGAAGCCCGATCGGTGCGTACAGCCCGTCCCATACCTCGACGTAGGCGAGTCGCACAGGGACGTCCGAGCCTGCGACAGGCTCGGTGACGGTCACATTCGCCGCGTCCATGGGTGACCTCCTCTCTCGATCGACCCGATTCGGCCCACGTCGCCTCGTGGCCGCGTACCACCGTCGGTGCCATCGCCGGCGACCGCCGCGTCCTGGTTGCCAACGTTTGCAGGCTACCTTGTGGCCGAGACGCGCCGGTGGGCGCCCGACGGAATATGGAGGATGCCGGCATGTTGAACGACAAGGCGGTGGCGCTGGCGACGGGGCCCAACCTGGGAATGATCTCGACCGTCATGCCGAACGGTCACATCCAGACGCAGCCGGTTTGGGTCGACTCGGACGGTGAGCACGTGCTCGTGAACACCGAGATCCACCGCCAGAAGATGAAGAACTTGAAGAAGCATCCGATGGTGACCGTCACGATCATGGATCACGACAACCACTGGAATTGGGTCGAGGTGCGGGGCAAGCTCGTCGACACGATCACTGGGACCGAGGCTCGCTCCCACATCGACAAGCTGGCCAAGAAGTACATGGGAGTCGACGACTACCCGAACCCCATCCAGTCGGAGCGAGTGATCCTCGTGATCGAGCCTGATCGGGTCTTCAGCTTCCCACCCGCCTGATGCGGACAGGAGAGAGGTAGCAGCAATGCCGGCCGTCACCGTCGAGAGCACACTGACACTCCCCCGAGTGGACGAACCAGGGCTGGAGGCCGTCGAGCGTCCCGTCAAGTCGATCACGACCGCCCCCTCGGGCTTCGAGGGCGAGGGATTCCCCGTCCGCAGGGCGTTCGCAGGCGTCGACATGGCAGACCTCGATCCCTTCATCCACCTCGACCAGATGGGCGAGGTGGACTACGCACCCGGTGAGCCGAAGGGGACGCCGTGGCACCCGCACCGTGGGTTCGAGACCGTCACCTACATGATCGACGGCACCTTCGAGCACCAGGACTCGGAAGGCGGCGGCGGCGTCATCACGAACGGCGACACCCAATGGATGACGGCAGGCTCCGGCCTGCTCCATATCGAGGCGCCGCCCGAGGCGCTCGTGATGAGCGGAGGGCTGTTTCACGGGTTCCAGTTGTGGGTCAACCTCCCCGCCCGGGACAAGTTCATCGCCCCCCGCTACCAGGACCTCAGGGGCGCCGAGGTCGTGCTGCTCACCTCGCCGGACGGCGGGGCCCTCGTCCGGCTCATCGCGGGCGACGTCGCCGGTCATCGCGGACCGGGCGACACCCACACGCCGATCACGATGATCCACGCCACCCTCAATGCCGGCTCGCGGCTGAGGTTGCCGTGGCGGCCCGAGTTCAACGCCCTGATCTACGTCCTCAACGGCAGTGGAACGTTCGGACCCGACGGCCGACCGGCGGGAACGGGCCAGCTCGTCGCGTTCGGCCCCGGCGACTCGGTCACGGTGACGGCCAACCGGCGCCAGGAGTCACGGAGCCCCGACATGGACGTCCTCGTGCTCGGCGGCAGGCCGATTGGCGAGCCGGTCGCCTGGCACGGGCCGTTCGTCATGAACACGAGAGACGAGCTCGTGCAGGCATTCGAGGACTTCAACGCCGGAAGGCTCGGCCGGATCCCTCCCCCGCAGGCCCGTCGCACGTAGGACCCTTCAACGCCCCAGCGGCGATCGCTGCCTGCCGTCCTCGTCGAAGCTCCCAGGGTCGAGCCAGGCTTCGAGCGCCTGGCGGCGCGCCGGCCATTCCGAGTCGATCATCGAGTACCAGGCGGTGTCGCGGTTGCGGCCCTTGTACATCGTCGCCTGGCGGAACGTTCCCTCGTACGTGAAGCCGAGACGCGCCGCCGCCGACGCCGACGCCCGGTTCAACGCATCCGCCTTCCACTCGTAGCGGCGATAGCCGAGCTCGTCGAAGACCCGGCGCATCATCAGGTACATCGCCTCGGTCGCCGTCCTGGTGCGCTGCAAGGCCGGGGAATACGAGATGTGGCCGACTTCGATCACCCCGCCGCCCGGGTCGATGCGAAGGTAGGACGCCAGCCCGAGTGCCCTGCCGGTGGCAGCGTCGACGATCGAGTGGAACAGCGGGTCGTCGCCGGCGGCACACAGTCGCAGCCACTCGTCGAACTGCTCCCGATCCTCGAAGGGCCCGTAGGCCATGTACGTCCACATCGCCCCGGTGGCGTCCTCCGAGTACGCCGCGAAGAGATCGTCCCCGTGCCGGCTCGGGTCGAGTGGATCGACGAGCGTGTACCGGCCGACGATGGGGCGACGCGGCGGCATCTGCCGCCGCGTCCACCCGGCCACCTCCCGGCCGATCGCTTGGCCGAGCTCGTTGATGCGGTCCTCGTCGGACATGGCGGCTGACGGTAGACGTTGCGGCCGGTCGTCTCGCTCTGAGCACGCCGGCTCGGCATCGGCCACGCTCGTCGACGAGGAGCCTCACCGCAGCTTCGGCCCACGACCTCGTCGGCCAGAGCTGGGAGCTCGATCTGAGCTGACGCTCAGCCCGATCCGCCGCCTCCGACCGTCGGGCACGACTCGCCCTCAGCGAGTTGGACATCCATCCGACCGTCCTTGGCGACGTGGTGGGTGTGATCGCTCGAACCCTCGCCGTCGAATGCGGCGACGTCGACCGTCATCTCGACGTACGGGTTGCCGTCCGACTCGGTGACGTGACAGATCCGGACGGTGTGCTCGCCGTTCTCGTCGGCCGATGTCGCCAATGCTCCCCCGCCGATGGCGGCGACCAAGAGCCCGGTCCCGAGAACGGCCACGGCGATTCGCCCGGCGCGCGCCTCTCTCATGTTGCGTCCCTTTCCGCTCGCGCACGGTCACCAACCGCGTTCAACATACCACTATGAGTGGTCGCAGTGAAGAGGGACAGTGAAGGGGGCCTCGACAGGTCACGTGGCGAACTCCGGGTAGCCGTGTGGAGCGACGGCCGCCTTGAACGCCTCGCTCAACTCGCCGACCGGCGTCCCTCCGGGCCCGTGGATCGCCCTGACGAAGTGCCACAACAGATAGGGGTGGGCTCCGAGGGCGTACAACCGCTCATAGTCCCATGCCTCGAAGGCGTCTCGTTCCTCGCCCGTGAGGGAGCCGCCCAGCGGGTATGGAGGCTCGGGAGCCGAGGCGGCACCTTCCCACGCCGCGACGAACGCCGCCGGATCCTCGACGAAGGAATCGAGCGCCTCGTCGCTTCGATCGATCTCCCACATCAGCTTGTCGATCATGTAGCGGCTCACGTCGAACCCCACGTCATGAACGGCTCGGGGCCGAACCGGCAGTGCACCGCTTCGGCGAGCTCAGGTGGCCCGGCACCCGCCGCCGCCATGAGGGCGATGAAGTTGAGGAACTGGAACGTCAGGTTCCCCGCATCGAGGAGACGCTCGTACGTGCACCCGGCCACCGCGCCGGCGACGTCGCCCGCTCTGATCCAGCCGAGGGCCTCCTCGTCGAAGTCGGGCCCCGGCGAGCCTCCCGAGAGCTGGCGGGGTCCACCGAGCTCGAAGGCGAGGTGGCCGGTGGCGAGGACGGCGACCCGCCGTTCGAGTGACGACCTCTGGATCGTGGTGCGGATGTGCTCGCCGAGGGCTGCGAAACGAGCGGCGCCGGGCAGCGGCGGGGCGTTGCAGTTCGTGAAGATCGGCACCAACGGCACGTCGAGCTGGGGACGCAGGTACAAGAGCGGGACCATGAAGGCGTGGTCGAGCCACGGCTCGTCGGAGAAGGCGAAGTCGAAGCCGTCCGGTAGCTGGTGCCGGCCGAGCAGGTCCCTGGCGAGGTCGGGGTCCCCGGGAACCTCCCGGACCGGCAGTCCGAACTCACGTACCTCGTTCGGGTGGGTACCCCGCATCGACGGGGCCTTCCCGACCATGAAGGCGGGCATGTTGGACGTGACGAGCTGCCTGAAGTGGTCGGAAGCCACGAAGACGATGGCATCGGGCTCGGCGGCGGCCAGGCGCCGGCGCGATCGATCGAACGCCGCGGCAACCTCGGCGAGGTCTCCCGGAACCGGGTCGACCATCGTCCTCCAGAGGAGAGGTGTGTGCGGCGCGCCGAGGGCGCACACGATCTCAGCCAACGAGCGATCCGAGGTCGGCGATCACGCCACGCATGATCGCATCCTGGTCTGTGTCGACTCTGCGCGCAGGTGTCGAGCGATCTGGGGCGTGTCCACGGGCCGGGCCCGGCCGGCCCCCCCGGGGTGCCGCCGCCATCCGAGCAGCGCTCTCGTGCGGATATCGTGACGGCGGAGATTCCATGTCGTGGAATCCGCCCGCCGATGCTCTATGGGTCGAGTGACTGGAGTGACCCTGCTGCAGAACGACACCCGCAGCGAGACGTTCATCGGTTTCGTCGCCGACGTCGAGCCGCGGCTCCATGCCGCCTTGATCGGCTCGTGGGGTCTCGAAGACGCCCGTGAGGCGACGGCCGAGGCTCTCGTATATGCGTGGGAGCACTGGGAGCAGCTCGCCAGCATGGACAACCCGGCCGGTTACCTCTACCGGGTGGCGCAAACGAGGGCACGTCGCCTCTTCGGGCGCAGACAACCCGCCTTCCCGCCGCCACCGTCGGACAGCATGCCGTGGGTCGAGCCGGCGCTCCCGGCGGCGCTCGCCAGCCTCCCCGAGCGGCAACGGGTCATCGTCCTGCTCGTTCACTCGTTCGGGTGGACCCAGGCCGAGATCAGTGCGGTGACCGGCCTCTCCCACGGCACCGTCCAGAAGCACTGCGAGCGGGGACTCGCCAAATTGCGCGCCGCCCTCGGAGGTGAGGCATGACAGTCGACCTCGAACGCCAACTCGACGCCTACGGCGATCACCTCACGAGCCTCGTCGATCACGTGTCGGCCGACGAGGCACTGGACCGCGCCGAGATCACCAGGACGGACGCTGCCGTGCCGAGTCGGCGCCCCAGGCTGCGCTGGCTGCGCTGGGCGGTTCCGTCGGGCGCCGTCGTTCTGGTGGCGCTGCTCGCCGCGACGCTCGGATCGATGCCCGTGTCGAACAACTTCGCCCGGATCTCGTCGTTTCTGGACGGTGCGGACTCAGAGAGCCCGGTGACGACGGCCGCAGCATCCGAGACGACGTCGGCGCCCGGCACGACCGCGGACCCGGGCTCGAGCGGGAGCCCGGACGGAGTGTTACAGGAGTCGACCGACACGACTGCCCCGCCTCCCGGTGGATCGTCCCCGACCGCCAATCGCTCGATCATCTACACCGCAGACATGTCTGTCGCCGTGGCCGACGTCCCGACCGCCGTCGCCGAGGCGACGGCCGTCGTCGAGTCCCTCGGCGGCGTCCTGTTCGGCGAGGTGACCAGAGGCGGTCCCGAGCCGACCAGTGTCCTGACGTTCCGCGTCCTCCCCGAGCGGTTCGAAGCCGCCCTCACCGGCCTCGGCACCATCGGTGAGCTTCGTGAGCAGAACCGCTCTGCGGATGACGTCACCGACACCGTCGTCGACTTGCAGAGCCGCATCTCGACCGCCGAGGCGAGCGTTCTCCGCCTGCGCGAGCTGATGGGCACCGCGGGTGACGTCGCCGACATCGCCAAGGTGGAGGAGGAGCTCCTCGACAGGGAAACCGAGCTCGAGCGGCTGCGGGGCCGACTGCGCACCATCGACGCCCAAGTCTCGATGGCTTCGATCACCGTCACGCTGCGCCGGGCGCTCGTGAACCCGGACGCTCGCCTCGTCGTCACGGCATACCCCGGGCACGACCGGGGCGCATCGTGTCCCGGCTCCGACACCGTCAGCGTCACGCAGGGAGAAGACGTCACCGTCTGCTTCGAGGTGCGCAACCGGGGTGACGTCGCCATCGATGACATCCGGGTGAGCGACACGGTGCTCGAGGTGGAGACGGCTGACCTCATCTCCGTCGCCGGCGATCCGGCAAGGCCGCTCCCCCCCGGCCAATCCGTGTTCCTGGCCGCTGAGATCGAGGTCGATCGGGAGCTGCGAACCCAGTCGAGGATGTCGGCGACGCCGATCGCCGACTCCGGCGACGCGATCGCCGGATCGAGCATCTCTGGCCAGGCAAGCGCGGTCGTCATGACCGATCAGCCCGAGGTGCAGCCAGGCTTCCGAGCCGGCTTGGGGGCCGGTGGGCGGGCACTGCGGTCCGCCGCCGTGTTCGCCTCGCTCGTCGCCGGGGCACTCCTTCCTTTCACGTGGGCATTCGTGCTCGTCGGCATCGCCATGGTCTGGCGTCGCCGCAAGGCTCGGCCGATCTGACGAGCCGAAGCGCAGCAATCCCTCCGCGAGGTCGGAGATGGTGGGTACCTGGTACGACCGGCCACCCGTGCGCCACCGCGGCGGCTCGGCAGTTCGACAGCACCAAAGCCGCCCACTACCGTTCCGCGATACAGAACAGTTCCGCATCGTGGAACAGACCGACCGAGGACAGCAACCGTGACGGCTGACCGTGCATCGCGGCGATCCGGAGGCAGGGCAGCCAGGCATGCCGCCAGGACCGCCGAGGCCGTCGAGCGGATCCCCTTCCTCACCAGGACGCTCCGGCCGGTCGAGGTGGTCGGCGACGAGGGGCTCGCCATCATCGAGGACAACGCCGAGACGCTCCTCGAGACGGTCGGGATCGAGGTCGGCAACTACCCCGAGGCTCTCACGATCTACGCGGCACACGGCGCCGACGTCGAGGGGACGCGAGTCCGATTCCCGCGCGGGCTGTGCCGGTCGACCATCCAGGCCACGGCCCCCAAGTCGTTCACCCAAATCGCCCGCAACCCGGAGAACACGGTGACGATCGGCGACCCCCACCTGGTGTTCGCTCCCGCCTACGGGTCGCCGTTCGTCCGCGACCTCGAGGGCGGCCGCCGCTACGCCACCATCGAGGACTTCCGGAGCTTCGCCAAGCTGACGCACATGTCGCCCCAGCTCCACCACGGAGGAGGGACGCTCTGCGAGCCCGTCGACCTCCCCGTCAACAAGCGGCACTTCGACATGGTGTACGCGCACATCCGGTACCACGACCGGCCGTTCATGGGCTCGGTCACCCATCCGAGCCGTGCCCAGGACACGATCGACATGGTCAAGATCGTCTTCGGCGACGAATTCGTCGACCAGAACACGGTGCTCCTCAGCCTGGCGAACGCCAACTCCCCGATGTCGTGGGACTTCAACATGCTCGGGTCCGCCAAGGTGTACGCCGAGAACAACCAGGCGACCCTGGTGACGCCGTTCATCTTGGCGGGCGCGATGGCGCCGGTGACCGCGGCCGCGGCCGCCACCCAGACCTTGGCCGAGGCGATGGCCGGTATGGCGTTCTGCCAGATGGTTCGCCCGGGCGCTCCGGTGGTGTTCGGGTCGTTCGCCTCATCGATGTCGATGCAGTCCGGGGCGCCGACGTTCGGGACCCCCGAGCCCGCCCTGATGCTGTACACGGTGGCGGCGCTCGCCAGACGCCTCGGCGTGCCATTCCGCAGCGGGGGAAACCTGACCGCATCGAAGGTCCCCGACTACCAGGCGGCCTACGAGTCGGCCGCCACCTTCGTCCCGACGCTCCTGGCAGGCGTCAACTTCGTGCTCCACACGGCCGGCTGGCTCGAGGGCGGGCTGACGATGGGGTACGAGAAGTTCGTGCTCGACGCCGACCAGGCTGGTGCAGCCGAGCGCCTCGTGACGGGTGTCGACATCACCGAGAACGGCCAGGCCCTCGACGCCATGCTCCAGTCGGGCCCCGGGCAGCACTTCCTCGGGAATCCGCACACGCTCGCCAACTTCGAGACCGCCTTCTGGCGTTCCCAACTGGCGGACAACAACAGCTTCGAGCAGTGGGAGCTCGAGGGCTCCCGGGACCCAGTCACGCGGGCGAACGCGATCAAGAACCAACTCCTGGCCGACTACGAGATGCCGGCATTCGACGACGCCAAGGACGAAGAGCTCCGTGAGTGGATCGCGGTGCGGAAGGGGTCCTTCCCGGACTCGGACGTCTGACGAGGCGACTCCCGGCAGCCCGAAGGGATGTGCCCGCTACCCGGTCGCCGCCGCATCGGATGCCTCGGCGCGCTGCAGAGCGCCGAGCTCGGCGACGGGGATGTGGCACCGAAGCTGGTAGCCGGGTTCTGCCTCGACGAGCGGAGGCTCCGTCACGTCGCATGTCCCCGGGATGAACCGATGGCACCTGGTGTGGAACACACACCCGGACGGCGGGTTCGACGGGCTCGGGATCTCTCCGGTGAGTCTGATCCTCACTCGCGTCTCCCCCTCGACGGAAGGGGCGGCAGACAGCAGCGCCTCCGTATACGGGTGATGCGGTCCTCCGAACACGCGCTCGCCGGTCCCGACTTCCATGAGCCTGCCGAGGTACATGACGGCGACCCGATCTGCGAGGTACCGCACGACGCTGAGATCGTGCGAGATGAACAGGTAGGCGACCCCCTCTTCGGCCTGGAGATCGGCGAGCAGGTTGATGATCGCCGCCTGCACCGAGACGTCGAGCGCCGACGTCGGCTCGTCACAGACGACGAGCTTCGGCGAGCCGGCGAACGCCCTGGCAACGGCGACGCGTTGCTTGAGGCCGCCGGAGAGATGCCTCGGCTTGGACGACAGGTGCTGCTCACCCATCCTCACCTCGGTGATCAGCCGCCTGGTTCGCGCCGCGACCTCTTTCCTGCCCAGGTCGAGGAGCCGCTCCACTGCCCGGCTCACGATCCTGCGGACGCTGTGGCGGCGATTGAGGGCGCTGTCCGGGTCCTGGAACACCATTTGAATCGCCCTCACCTGCTCGACGGCACGATCCGTGACGCGCTCCCCGAGCGCCTCCCCGCCCAACTCGACGACAGAGCCCTCATCCGGGGAGTGGATGCCGAGGATGAGCCTTGCGAGCGTGCTCTTCCCCGAACCGGACTCGCCGACGAGCCCAACCGTCTCGCCCGAACGTATCGACAGATCGACGTCGGCCAAGGCGAACACGGGATGCCCGTCCTGCTGGAACGTCTTCGAGGCGCCCTTGATCTCGAGCAGGAGAGCCTCGTCCGTCCTTCGGGCCGCCGGGTCGGGGGCGACCGTCCGTGGCATTCCTTGTGACTGTTCGGGAAAGTGGCACAGCGACTGGCGATCACCTTCGAGGATCTGACGGGGTGGTGGGACGGTATGGCAGATGTCCTGGGCGATCCCGCATCGGTCGGCGTAGACGCAGCCGGCGATGTCGGCGCCGAGCGGCGGGAGGAAGCCGGGGATCGTGTCCAGCTTCGCCCGGGCGCGGCTGGTCTGGCCGGTCGGCAGGCACCGCAGCAGCCCGACCGTGTACGGGTGCATCGGGTTGGTGAACACGTCCTCGGCCTTGCCCTCGGCGACGAGACGCCCGGCGTAGAGCACGCCGACCCTGTCGCACATCTGCCTGATCACCGCCAGGCTGTGGCTGATGAAGAGCACAGACGTGCCCATCTCCTCGCGTAGCCCCGAGACGAGGTCGAGCACCTCGGCTTCTACGGTGGCGTCGAGGCCCGTCGTCGGCTCATCCAGGACGAGAAGGTCCGGCTCGGAGGCGATCGCCATGGCGATGACGACCCGCTGCAGCATCCCGCCCGAGAGTTGGTGCGGGTAGCGGCGCACGACACGCCCCGGATCGGCGATCTTGACCCTCTGGAGAACGTCGATGACTCGGCCGTCGATCTCGTCGCCGGGTACCCCCATGAGCTCGAACACGTCTGCGACCTGGCGGCCGACCCTGATCGAAGGGTTCAATGCCGTCGCCGGGTTCTGGTACACCATCGATAGGCGGCGGACTCTCAGCTCGCGGAGCTCGCGGCTCGACAGCGTCGTGATGTCGCGCCCATCGAGCTTGATTGCGCCCCCGCTGACACGGCCGTTGCGAGGCAGGTAGCGCATGATCGCCATGGCGATGGTCGTCTTGCCGCACCCCGACTCACCGACGAGCCCAAACGACTCGCCGCGCGGGATCACGAAGTTGACGTCGAGCACGGCCGTCTTCCACCTCGTGCCCATCCGGTAGTCGATCGACAGGTTCTCGACCTCGAGCGCGTGGTCCGTTGCCATCTTCCCCCTACGACTCGAGTGCCTGTGAGATGCCGTCCGCCAGGAGGTTCACCCCGACGACGAGCGACGCGATCGCCAGGGCGGGGAAGAGCACGGGCCACCACACATCACCTGTGAGATAGCCGTAGTGCTGCGAGATCGCCAGTCCCCAGTCCGGGACGGAGGGCTCGACGCCGAAGCCGAGAAACGACAGTGCCAGCACCGTGAATATGGCATACCCGAGCCGCACCGTGAACTCGACTGTGATGACGCTGCTGACGTTCGGCAGTATCTCGACGAACAAGGTGTAGAAGACGTTCTCGCGCCGCAGTCGGGCGGCCGTCACATAGTCGAGCTGACGTTCGGCGAGCACCGCGGCCCGCACCGTCTTGGCGATGAGCGGCATGAAGACGAGCCCGATGACGATGATGACACCGAACGTGGTCGGCCCGAGCGCCGCCAGGGCAAGCATGCCCGTGATGACGAGCGGGATCGACAAGAAGGCGTCCAGGATCCTGCCGACGATGTCATCGACGATTCCTCCGAAGTAGCCGACGACGAGCCCGACGGCCGTGCCGAGCACGGTGCCGAGCACGGTGGCCGAGAGCGACACCGTGAGCACCTGCCTCGATCCGGCCAAGACCCTCGAGAGCACGTCCCTGCCCAACTCGTCGGTGCCGAACCAGTTCGCCGCCGATGGTGGCTGGAGGCGATTCAGGACGTCCTGGGGCGTCCCCAGCGGATCGAACGGGGCGACGCTCGAGCCGAAGACGGCGAAGAAGATCCACATGACCGTTATGGTCCCCCCGACCCAGAACGTCGCCGAGCCCCGCAGCACCTTCCACTGTTCCGACCTCGGCACCGTCTGAGTCGTCATGCTTCCCCTCCGAGGCGGATGCGGGGGTTGAGCCACGAATACGCCAGGTCGGCGAGCAGCATCGCCACTTGGAAAGCGGTCGCCACGACGAGGACCCCACCGGCGAGCAGCGGGAAGTCGGCCTTCTGGGCGGCGTCGAACAGCAGCCGTCCGATGCCCTGGTAGTTGAACAGCACCTCGACGACGACAAGGCCGCCGATGAGGTAGCCGATCTGCGAGGCGATGACCGCGATCGTCGGCAGCAAGGCGTTACGCAGCACCTCGCGCCGGATCACCTGGCGGCGGGGTAGCCCTTTGAGGATCGCGGTTCGGGTGTAGTCGGCGTCGAGTGCTTCGACGACGCCTGCTCTCGTGATCTTGGCGATGTACCCGAACAGCACGAGGACGAGCGGTATTGCCGGGAGGATGAGGTAGCGCAGCTGCGTCAGGAGCCCCGATCCTGGCGGGGCCGCCGCCGTCCCGGGTAGCCAGCCGAGCCAGATCGCGAACACGAGGATCAACACGATTCCCGAGACGAACTCCGGGATCACCGTGGCGGACAGACCACCGACCGTGATGATCCTGTCGGTGAGCTGGCCGCGCCGCAGGGCCGCCATCACGCCACCGAGGATCGAGATCGGCACCACGATCACGAAGGCCACGGAAGCCAGCTTCGCCGAGTTGACGAGGGCCCTCCCGAGCAGCTCCGACACCGGTCGCGACAGGCTGACCGACGTGCCGAGGTCGCCGGTGACGGCGTTGGAGATCCACGACCAGTACTGCACGTACAGGGGCTGGTCGGTGCCGAGCCGGGCGGCGAGCGCGTCGATCGCCTCCTGCGTGGCGAACGGACCGAGGATTCGACGCGCCACGTCACCTGGAAGCATCTGGGTCCCCGCGAAGACGAGGAGGCTGATCAGGACCAGCGTGATCAGAGCCAGGCCGATTCGACGAACGACGTACCTCGGCATCAGGCGGAGGCAAGCCGGGTCTCGAGCTCCGCTCGAAACCCGGGCCGCCCGGCGTCGGTGGGATCAGCCAGTGAACCCCGCGTTCGTGATGTCATAGTGGCCCATCCCCGTGACCTGGAGCCCTTGGAAGTTGGGCACGGTCACCGAGATGAAGTCGATGAAGTACGGCACGATGAACGGCACTTCGTCCCACAGCATCGCCTGGATCTGGCCGGCCAGCTGACGCTGGACGTCCAGATCGGGAGCCGCGGTGAAATCGGCGAACAGCTGGTCGTAGTCGCTGTTCACCCAATGCGACGCGTTCCACTGCCCATCGCTCAGGAGCGGCGCCCCCATGTACACATTGGGAACCCCTCGATGGCCGTAGTTCACGATGCCCATCGACTGCACGCCACCGGGTGTGCACGGGCCCTCGTACGGGAAGCTGCACCAGTAGTCCTGGTAGTACGTTCCGCTGTCGTAGACCCCCACCGTGAGGTCCACGTTGAGCTGAGCCGCCGACGCCTGGACGAGCTGGGCGAGGTCCTCCATCTCGGCGAACTGGAGGGTGTCCAGTGCGGCGCTGAACCCTCCGCCCACACCAGCCGCCTCCAGCAGCGACTGCGCCGTGGCGAGGTCGGCTTCTCTCTGCGTGACCGCCGCAGGGTCGAACATCGGGAAGACCTCCCAGATGGGATGGTCGTTGCCCACGATGCCGAACCCACCGAGCAGGCCCTGGACGAGCAGCGGACGGTCGAGCATGAGTGCCATCGCCTGCCGTACCCGCTTGTCACCGAACGGCGGTTGGCTCGCATCCATGTAGATCTGGCGATGCTGAGCTGTCGGCACGCTTTGGGTGGTGGCGCCGCCCGACTCGAGGGTCTCCGCGTTCGAGAAGCTGACCCGGTAGAGCACGTCGAGGAGCCCACCCTGGAACTGGGTGATCATGGCGGACTCGTCCCCGAAGAAGGCCACTTCCATGCGATCGGGCTGGTTCGAGTTGTCACCCCAGTAGTTCGGGTTCTTGGTGTACACCGCTGAGACCCCGGGCTCGTAGCTCTCGTTCAGCCATGGGCCGGTCCCGATGAAACTCTGCTCGTAGGTACCCGCGTCGTACGTCTCCCAGAACGATGCCGGGAGGATGACCGCGTTGTAGTTGTCGGAGCTGACGAAGAACGGGAAAGCACCGTTTGGCCTGGCAAGCGTGAACTGGACCGTGCGATCGTCCACGACCACTGCCGCGTTCTCGGCCTCCACCCCGTACGTCTCGTAGGCCGAGCCGGCATTCCCGGTGCCGATGGGACCGTTGAACGTGGCAGCGACGTCGGCCGCCGTGAGCGGCGTGCCGTCGTGGAATGTCACCCCTTCACGGAGCGTGAACGTCCACACGTCGAGCGTGTCGTTGGACTCCCAGCTCTCGGCGAGGACGGGAACCACGTTGAGCTCGGAGTCGGAGAACGTCAGGTACTGGGCCGTCTGGCCCAGCAGCGAGAGGCCCGCTTCGTCGTTGATGAGCACCGGGTCGATACCGACAGCAGGTCCCGGGGCCACTCCGATGCGCACCGTTGCGGGACCCGCGGGCGGCGCCGTGGTTGGTGCCGCCGTGGTGCCCGGCGCCCCCGTGGTTCCGGGCGCCCCCGTCGTTCCGGGCGCCCCCGTGGTTCCGGGAGCAACGGTGGTGGTTCCTTCTCCGTCGCCTCCGCACGCCGCCGCCAAGAATCCGAGAGCAGGCAGGCTCATGCCGATGATCGTGCCCCGCCGGATGAAGTCCCGCCGGCTGATCTTGCCGGCGGAGTACTCGTCGATGATGTGATTCTCGATGTGGCTCGAACGCCGACGGATCGCGTCGACCCGCCTCTGCTTGTCGTTCATTGGGGGACTGCCTTCCCGGCCCACCGTCGGGGCCTGCTCGTCCACGATAGAACCGCGTCCCTGAAGGCTGCAACGGACAGGCTCTCGTTGGAAGCACCCCGACCCCATCCCGGCGGTCGCCCCGGTCCCTGACACGCCGCCAGCCGAGAGGGTGCCCGAGCATCCCGCCAGGGACCGAGCCGAGGGTTGCCCTGCGAGCCGTCTCCACTACGCGCTCGGTCAGAGGCCGAACTCGTCGGCGTACACGAGGCGCTGTTCCCAGACGGGGGGCGGAGCAGCGAGGCCGATGGCGCCCAGGTCCGCCGGATCACCGGGGAGCCGCTCCCATTCCTCGACGGTCACCCGCCAGTTGGCGATGTGTCCGGGGCGCCGCAGGCCGATGTTGCGAGGCGACTCGAGCGTGCCGACCCAGGCTGCCTGGGCGATGTCCGGCAGCCCCGAGCCGGCGTCCCGCCCGGTCCCACGAACCTCGAGCTGGGCCACGTCCACCGTCTCCCATCCGAGATCGGTGGGGATCTCCCGGTCACGCCGCTGCAACCTGGCGAACACCAGCCTGTTGGCGGTGATCGACTCGGCATACGCTTCGAGCGGTCCTCCTTGCACGAAGGTGCGAATGCCGACCGGTCCGCTCACCACCACCCGGACGTGGCGAACGTCCGTGCGGCTCACGCTCGTGGTGCGCTCGGCCGGGAGCTGCACGTAATCGCACAGCACCTGGGGCGAGAGGTGAAGCTCGCCGATGCTGTCCGGCTGGTAGCGGGCAACCGCCAGCCGCACGAACGGCCAGAAGGCGTTGCCGGGATCGATGGCCACGTCGACGTACCAGAGCTTTCGGGTGGCGTTGTACTTCGGCTGGTAGCCCAGCACCGTGACGGTCGAGCCGTCCGGGAGCCTCCGCATCGTCGGGGGGGTCTCGGGCCGGGCGTCCCCCGGCCGGTCGTCGAGCCCCGAGGCGTGCAGCAGGTTGTCGAGCTCCAACGACATCGCCCTCTTCTCGACCGGCGCCGAAACCCAGACAGGATCGGCGCCCCATTGGCTGACCTTGCCGTCGACGTTCCCGTCGTCCCCGAACGGCGCGATCAGCACGCCGAGCAACTCGCCCTCGCCCGACGAGTACCACGGCCGCTCCAGATAGATGCGCGCCCCCGCCCTCCGGCTCCTCCGCACCGCGACCGGCTGCTCCGGTTCGGTGCCCTCGTCCCATCGGAAGAGGGGGACGACGGAGTGGACGACCGGGGCGGCGGGCCGTGCCGAGCTCGGGATGGATCTCGTGATCTCGGGCCCGACGACGCTCTGGCCGTCGTCGTCCGGCAGGCCTTCGACGGGGTCCGACGGCTGCAGCTCGGAGGCGTCGAAGTACTCCCGGAAGCGGGTCGCCGCCCGAAAGCGATAGCCGATGGTGTGGTGCCTGGTGTCGCCGATCGGGTGGATCGCCCGGTGCGCCCAGACGGAGCCGAAGCCCTCGACGTCGACTTCGGTGTCGGGTAGCGGCCCCCACAGGACGGAGAGGTCCTCGGCTTGGCGAACCGACGTCGTGAACGCCACGGCTCGCACCGACACGGTCGACGGGCCGTCGCTGGCCAAGTCGTCGATCGGGTCGGACCACCTCGCCTCCGCCGTGAGCTGCTCGGTGCTCGGACCGTGGACGTCGACCGCACCCCAGAACCAGGCGTCCGTCGAGCCTTCCCCTCCTCGCACGACGGCGAGCTCTGTCGGACGCGGAGCCTCGAGAGGGCGAGGCACGGCATGCACCAGCGTCACCTCGTCGAAGGGGGTCAGTGCCCACAGCCAGCCGTCCACGGCCGCCTCGACGACGTCCTCGTTGTCGCGTAGGACGGGCGGCAGGATGCGCCACAGTCCGAACCGCTCCAGGTCGTCCCTGGCGAGGGACGAGGCAAGACGGAACCTCTGGACGTCTCCCGGAGGAAGCAGGAGGCGCAGGGTCGTGCCTCGCAGACGCCCGTCGAGGATGTCTCCGCCCCCGAGGACGAGCCGGAACGGGCGGCGCCCCGGCCACCGCCCCCGGTAGCGGGCGGTGAAGCCCTCGACACCGAAGGGGAACACGATGAAGCGGTCGCCGCCCGCCTCGGGAAACACGACGGAGATCCCTCGGGCGGCAACGTCGGGGAGATATGGAACCACGGGCTCGTCGACGTCGTGGACGACGTATTGGCCCGGAGCCGGGGCCTCGCCCGGTGCCAACGGAAGGGCCTGGAGCGCCGAAGCGGGCACACCTGGGTCGTGTTCGAGCGCAATGCTCTCTTGCGGCTCGAGCACGTTCGGGTCGTCGAGGCGAGGGACGGCGACGTCGAACCACGTCCCCGCCTCGCGCACGGCAACTGCCAGCATGGCGTCGTGACGTGCCTGGCTCGTCGAGCCGATCGCCCTGTCGAACGCTCCGAACAACTCCGCCTCGGACTGGCTCGTCTTGGGTGGTGCCAGGTGGCGTTGCGACGTGGGCCGGTAGCCGAGCACCGAGCCTGCCGCGTAGTCGTCGGGAGGCGTGACCGTGATCGCCAGGGTGTCTCTGTCCTGCTCGACCCCGGAACGGATGACGAGATGGCGCAGTGACTCACCAGCCGTGAATCGACGCCGCGCAACGACCGCCGGCGGCTGAACCGGATCCCACCGGAGGAACGGCCGCAGGGCGGTGACGATGTCGGCGAGCTCGCCCATCGGAGGACCGTCCGGGGTGGCGATGAGGCGGGCGAGGGTGGCGGCGTCCCGGACGGCAGTCGTGACGAGGAACGGCTGCGAGTCGTCGAGGGCGACGTCCCCGAAGGCGCGACCAACGATGTCGGCACGGTCGACCGGCCGCCTCCCGGAGCGGTCCGGCCGCCGCGAGCGGAGTCTCCCGAGTACATCTTCCGGGATGTTCCCGGCGTCCCGGGCGTCGAACAAGCGCGCCCGGGTGGTCGCCGGCTCTTGACGTCTTCGCATCACCGCGGCGGCCGTCTCGGCCCGCAGCATGGCTGCCAGCCGGCTCGTCGGGCCGGCCGGGGCGGCCGGGCCGGCCGCCGCGGCCGACTCGGCCTCCGGCCCTGCAGGAGACGCCCCCAGAGGCCGGGTCCTGCTGTTGCCTGCCAGGTCGACCCCCCAGGCCCGAAAGGCGTACGAGCGGCCGTAGCGCAGTCTCGGGAGTGAGCCGGGCTCGACCTTGTTCTCCACGACGATGGGGGTCACATGGTCGGGATCGACGTTCGGGTCCTCGACCACCTCGTCGCCGTTCACGTGCCGGACTCGCTTGCCCGGGCGGGGTGCAGCCAGGCTCCAACCGTCCCAGCCGAAGAGCGCCTCGTGGACGTGCACCGGCCCGTCTTCGACGCCCGCAGACTCGGTCGCGGTCGTGCCTTGGATGAAGCCCTCTTCCGGGAGGTCGTCGGCGACGGTGCCGTGGCCGTCGACCTCGACGTCGATTCGTCTGGCGTGCAGGCTGAACCACCCGCCGGCGGTGTCGTCGAAGACGTCGACACGCATGCCCTGGGTCACGTCCTCCGTCGTGAGCTCCGGAGTCTTCCCCTGATCGAGCTCCTCGAGGAGGCCCTCCTGTCTCGCCAGGCGGTCCTGGGTCGCCATCCCCTTCTGGTCGCGCACCACGGTGAAGCCGATCGAGCGCAACGCCGTCGGTGCAGCGTGGACGGCGTCGCCGTTGTCCTCCACGTGCAGCAGACGCGGGAACGACCAGAGGTAGCGATCGAGCTTCAGGGCGGTGCCGTCCGGGTCCATGTCGAGCACGTCGAAGCGGTCGGCGTCCCCGAGCCGCAATGCCCCGTCGTGCCAGGCTTCGGTGCTCGGGACCGTGACGAGGTGGTCGCCGGCCGTGGCACACAGCACGCGCCCGGTCCGGCAGGCTGCGGTATCACCGTTGACGACGATCGACCCGGTGAGCCATTGGCTCGAGCCGAGCCGGGCCGGATCACGGACGACCAGATCGACGACCAATCCCAGGCGCCGCTGCAAGGTCGGGTGGTCCGCCGCCAGGCTGCAGCGCTCGTGGAAGTCCGGGGCAGGGCGCGGCAGCTCGTCGGCAACGGCGCCCTCCACCGGCCGCCGCTCGTAGGCCCTCGCCGACTCGGGCCGCTCGTAGAAGCGCCTGGCTCGATGGAGCTCCAGCGTGAACTGCGAGAACGGGTCCTGCTGTGACGCGATCCGCTTCTCGATCTCGGCCAGGCTCATGCCCGGCTCGCCGGTCGAACCGCTCTCTCCGAGCTGGGCGTCGAGGCTGCGTGTCATCGTGGCCTCGCTCCACTGCACGTCGTCGAACCCCCCGGAGAGGCGGCGCATCAGCGGCCCGAGCGGGTGCATGCTCGGCGCAGGAGGCGAAGTCGGCGAAGCGAATATCGCCGCCACGTGCAGGAGCTTCCCTGCGTCGTGGACCGTCCTCGCCCTGAACGTCCGCCAATGCCGATCGGACCACGCCGGGCCGCTCGGAGCGCGCACCGGCGTCGCAGGCGGGAAGGCGGCGTCCCAAGTGTCCGGCTCGATCGGATCGAGGATCGGGTCGGCTTCGACGGTGCCGGCTTGGTCGGCGAGCTCGAAGGCGGCGCCGTCGAGCAGCCCAGCCGCCCAGTGCGGGAACAGCGTGAAGGCCTTGAGGGGTCCCTCTCCCCCGTCGGGCGTGAGGGCAGGCGCCACGAACAGCGACACGTGGAAATCGTCGCCGGGGGCTCGCGAGTGCGGGAGGGCGAGCACGGTGTAGATCTCGGTTGCCATGGTCACGCTCCAGCGAATGCGAGGCAGTACTCGGACCAGGCGGGCGACGAGCCGTCCGCCTCGAGGCCCATCACGTCGACGAAGTCGGGGTCGCCGTTCGAGCCGGCGAATCGGCGCTCGGTACGGATCGTCACGGACATCGAGAACATGAACACCTCGACCTTGACGGTCAGCGAGGCGCTGCCGACCATCTTCCCGGTCGCGAAGTCGTAGAGCAGCTCCAGGTACAGCTCGATGGACGCCGAGATGAGGCCGAGCACGTCGACCTCGCCGCGCAGCCGGAAGTACCCGGCGAGAGAACCGCCGTCGCCTTCGAGGCGCATGTAGATGCCGAGCATCGCCGACACGGACCCGGAGGCGACACCGAAGTCGACGGAAAGCACCGCCCCTGCCTCGAGGCCGACCTCGAGCAGGTCGAGCCCGTCGGGGGAGAGACGGAGCATGCACCATCCGCCGCCACCGATGAACAGCACTGCCAGGGTGAAGGGGCGCTCCCTCGTGCAGAAGTTGAAACCGACAGTGACGGCCTCTCCGAGGAACGGCACCCTGACGTCCGCCCCGAGCGAGATGTTCGACAGGTTGAACACCCCGACGGCGACGCTCGGGAGTGCCAAGGTGAACCCGGCCGTGATGCCCTCGGCCGACACGTCGAGGTACGGCGGGTCGGAGAACCCGTCGAACGGGATGAGGTCCTTGAGCCTCTCGATGAAGCCGAGGATCCCGAGGAACTCGATGTCCTGGAGGACGACGTCGACCTCCGGCTTGCCGCTCGACCCGGCGTGGAACGAGATGTGGTCGAAACGGAAGCGGACGAGCGGCTCGTCGGGGAGCAGCAGGAGCTCGAAGTCGCGCAGCTCCGCCAGCACGTCGACCTTCATCCCGTCGTTGCCCGCCGCCCTGCCCTCGACGGCGAGCACGAAGCTGTCCTTCTCCAACTGGAGGATGGGCGTGGCGTTGCTCGGCCACGACTTCATCTCCGGCTTCCACTCGAAGCGGTACGTCGCCTGGATCCCGCTGGTGGCGAACCCCTTGACGAATGCCAGAACGTCCTCGAACAGGTCGACTGCGGTTGCCAGCTCATCCAGGACGGCCGCCATCGAGAGGAGTTGCTGGCGGACGAGGGGTGGGAGGAGCGGGGCAACGGTCTTGATCTGTGCCGCCGCGGCCGACAAGTCGGTGGTCGGCTGATCGAGAGCGTCGATCACGTCGGCGATCTCGCTCGACGCCGTGAGCGACTCGATGGCGGCGATCACCGCCCCGGCCGCTCCGGACCCCGGAGGGTTGCCGGCGACGAGCTGCTGGAGGGCCTCTACCTGGGCGCGGGCTTGCTCTGCCGCATCGACCAGCTCCTGGCCGACCCCGTCCACGACCTTCGCCTGAGCCCGCTCCACCTCGGCGATCGCCTCGTCCACGGCGTCCTGGACGACCTGCTCGAGGCGCTCGAGGTCGAGCATGAAGGACTCGATCCTGTCGAGCGCCTCGGAGACGACCGAGGGGGCGCCGTCGAGACCGACGGCCTCGAGGATGTCGGTGAGCTCGACGATGCCGAACAGCTTCGGGAGGGCGATGCTCGCCAGGATGTCGGTTGGATCGAAGGCGCCCAGCGCCGCCTGAACGGGATCGCCGATGACACCCTTGACCCGCGACAAGCCGCCGATCTTGAGGTTCGGCTGGATGAACCCGCCGGCCTTGTCGGACCCGGCCCCGTTGCCGCCGAACGCCAGCTCCTTGCCGGCGTCCTTCACCTCGGCCCACACCTCGCCGACGTTGCCTCCTCCGAACCCGGTGAAGGCGTCCGGGTACTTGATCGTCACGGGACCGACCGCCGAGAGTTGCTGGACGGCAGGCAGTTCGACGACGGCGTCGACGAGCTTCGGGTTGGAGCCGTGGTTCCTGGCGGCGCCTCCGAGCTGGATCTGGTTCGTCGGGACGGTCGTGTCTCCGCTCTTCGTCGGCTCGGCGTATGCGACGTCCTGTCCACTGGCGGCGACGAATCGAGCCGGGTCCGTCGCGTAGGTCCCGTCGATGTCGGCGTAGTCGTGGTACGAGTCGGACACCCACATGAGCTGGGCGCGCAGCCGCACCTTGCGTCCTTCCCAGTCGGTGCAGTGGAGCACGAAGTGGAAGCGCTGGTTGGCGACCATCGGGAAGAAGTGCTTGTTCTGCCCCGCTCCGGGATCGGGGAACAGGGTCGGTGTGACCAGCGGGGCCAGCCGCACCTCGCGGAACGGGAACCGGGTGTCGTCGAACCGCACGACCGGCTCGTTCACGATGAGGAACTTCTTCTGGTAGAGCGCCGCCAGCGACGGGGCGGCCTTCTTCATCTTGCGCTCGGTGAGCTTGACGAGCGTCGCCTTCGGGCCCACCGGGTACAGGTAACCCGGGTAGGTGACCCTGACGTACTGGTCGCGGCCCATCGGGGCGATGTGATCCCAGGAGAGGATGGCCGCCATCGCCGAGCTCGGGTCACCCTCCTCCCACGACGTGTACGGGTCTGTGTCCCACAGGCCGTGGACATCGAGCCAGGCGCCGAGGCTCGACACGTACAGGGAGTTGACGTCGACGGGCTCCGGCGAGATGGGGCTGTTCTTGGAGTCGAGCCATGTCTCGGCGCTCTGCCTCACGAGGATGTGCCTGTCGTCGGGGTCGAGCGACATCCGGAACGGGAAGTTGGCGTGGACCGCGTCGCGGCGTTGCTCCCAGTCCGGCATCGCCTCGCGGTCCCTCGCCCAGATCGCTCGAATGATGCGCTGCCCGGCGGCACCCTCGTCGACGGCGCCGGTGGCGCCGTCCTCTCGCACTCCGAGCCGGCTGTGCCACAGCTCGACGCGGTGCGGCGAGTCGGGGTCGCGGACCGGACCGGTCGAGTGTGCCCATCCTCCCTGCTCGCTCGGCGAGATCTGGAGGCGGAACGGCGCCTCGATGGCCGTCTCCAGGGGCTCGGGCGGCCTGCTGAGGGTCGGCCTTCGCCTCACTCGCGGTGGCAGGTGAGGGCCGACGAACACGTGGTCCCTGCCGAGCTGCGGCGGCGCCTCGTCGCCCGCCGAGGCGTAGATGCCGGCGGTGGTGGCCAGGATCTCGTTGACTCGACGGAGGTCACGCCTCGCTCGCATCATCCCGGCGACGCCGGACGGGGTGATCGGAGTCCCACGGGCTGGCGTGATGACGAGACCCGACCGGCTCAGCACCGCTTCGAACCCTCCCGGAACGGCGAGTCGGGGGACGGACATCGGCAGCGAAGCCCGAGTCGCCCGCGGGGTGGCGAGCGGGTGTACCACCATGGGGAGCCTGCCCATGGCGGCGAGCACGTCGGCGACGGTGAAGGGGATCTCGTCGCCTTCCGGGAGGGCGAACACGAGCCGGGAGCGCTTGGCGGGGATGGCGAGCTCCGGCTGCGAGGGAGCCGTGTCGTTGGGCTCGGGAGGTTGGGGGGCGTCCGGGATGGCGCCGCCGGGGGAATCGGAGCGGTCGGGAGGAGCGGTCTCCCCCGCCTCCACGTCGTAGACGGCCCGCTCGCCGAGGTGCTGGTAGGCCAGCTCGAAGACGAGACGGGCACCGTCGCCGGTCGGCCGGATCGCCGGGCTGTCCCCAGTGACGAGCTCGACGCCGTATCCCGAGACCGTGAAGGCGGCGAGGTCCTCGGCCCTGGCGATGTCGACGACGAGATCGGGGACCGGATCGGGCGGCGTCATCGGCCCGAAGACGTGACGCCATGCTGCGCCGAAACGCAGATCGTCTACGCGACCGCGGCGGCGGTCGACCATGGGTCCTCCCATGCTCCCGCCGCACGCACAGCCATGGCCACCGGCGGTGGCCCGTGTCCAGTTCTAGCGAATCGAGATGCCCCGTGGGGAGGTTTCTCCGACGACCGCCGAAGCTCAGCCTCGGAACCGTGCGATGACGGCGAGAAGCACGGTGAGCCCGATGCTCGTCAGGATCATCGACGTGACCGGGATGTAGACCCGCGTCGTGTCACGTTCGATGCGGATGTCGCCCGGGAGCCGTCCGAACCACGAGACGAGCCACGGGGCGAACCTGAGCACCACACCGGCGGCAACGACGACGATCCCGATGGCGACGAGCGTGTTCCCGAGCCGCATAGCAATGAATCATGCATGCCGGCCCGGCGCGCCGCGCCGTGGCGAGGTCACACTTTGAGGCGCTCGTTCCCCGGGTCGTACAGGGGACCGGCGACCACCGTCCCGGCGAACCGCCTGCCCGTGTACTGAACCGTCAGCCGGGTGCCCGGCTCGGCGTGGCTCGGGCCGACGAAGGCGTGGGCGATGAAGGCCCCCACCGTGTACCCGTACTCGCCTCCCGCCACCCTGCCGACCACCTCGTCGTCGTCGAGGACCGGCTCCCATCCGTACATGAGCGCTTCCGGTTCGTCGAAGCGAAGGGTCACGAGTTGTGAGGCGAGGCCCGCCTGGCGGGCGTCGATCGCCGCCTGCCTCCCGACGAAGTCCTTGTCCGGTGCGAGGGTCCATCCCATCCCGGCCTCGAACGGGTTGATCTCGGGAGTCAGGTCCGATCCGGTCAGGCGATAGCCCTTCTCGATCCGCAGCGAGAACACAGAGGCGATGCCGACGGGGGTCATGTCGACGTGGCGACCCGCCTCCCAGAGCGTGTCCCACAGGTGGAGGCCGAAGCCGACGGGGGCGTAGATCTCCCAGCCGAGCTCGCCGACGTACGAGATGCGCATGGCGATCGCCGGCGCCATGCCGACCCCGATCGGCCTCGCCGAGTACCAGGGGAAGGCGTCGCTGTCGAGGTCGGCGGTCGTCACACGCTCCAGGACCTGGCGTGCCCGCGGGCCCCACAGCCCCACCGCGACGTGCTCTTCGGTACGGTCGACGATCGTCACTGATCCGTCCGGCGGCGCCAGCGAACGGTAGTAGGCCAGCTCGGCCGGGAGGTTGCTCCGGCCGGTGAGCAACCAGAAACGGTCCTCGGAGAGCCGGGTGATCGTCACGTCGCGCCTCACCGTGCCACGAGGCGTCAAGACGAGGGTGTAGACCATCGACCCGACCGGCCTGTCGACGTCGTTGGTGCACAGGTATTGGAGATAGCCGAGGGCCCCGGGTCCGGAGACTTCGACGGGTCCGATGGCGGCCGACCAGTCCACGAGCCCGACGTTGTCACGGATGGCGAGGTGCTCAGCACCAATCAGCGGGCTCCACGCGGTGGCGTCGTACCCGGAGCGGGGCGGGATCCGGCCTTCGTAGCGGGCTACCAGGGGCTCGTTGCCGCGGTAGAGCCACGGGGTCTCGATTCCCGCCAGGGGAACGAGCTCGGCGCCGAGCGCTTCGAGCCGAGCGTGATAGGGCGACAGGCGCAGGTTGCGGACGTCGGAGGCCACCTGGTTCGGGTGGAGGATGTCGAAACCGATCTCGTAGAAGTACTTGCTCTGTCTGCTGAGGAAGGTGTGGTTCGACTGGTGGGCGTGGAATCGGTTCACGTCGGCAGGGGTGACATCGAAGCCGGGGTCGCCTTCGGTCATCCACCTCGCCATCACCCGCCCCACCTCCGAGGCGAACGACAGCCACGCCCCGACGGCGGTCCACAGCCCGGCGACGAGTGCCGACTCGCCCATGATCGGGTAGTGGTCGGCGGTGAAGGCGAACATCCCGTTGAAGCCGCGCGAGATCGTCGCTCCGGCGAGAGACGGCATGTGGTACTGCATCAGACGCCACGCCTCGGCGAAGTCGTCGGGCGTGAATGGACGCTCGGACGACTCCCCGAGGTCGGAAGGCTCGACGAGGCGAGCCGGATGGTGATAGCTGCCGATGCCGAGGTGGTCGTGGTATTGGCGGAAGTACACAGAGATGTCGTCCATGGCGACGATCGGCATGGTGTTCTCCACGTGCATGCGGTCGGCGAGCGCCGCGATCGAGTCGGTGAAGGCGAACTGGTGCTCGCCCGGGAACAGCGGCATCGGGACGCCGAGCTTGCCGGCCAGGATCGGTGCCCAGATGTTCGAGCAGAGGACGACGCGTTCGCACTCGATGCGCGGCATCTCCGGGTTGCCGGTGAGGACGCCGGTGACCCTGGCGCTCTCCGCCAGGATCTCCGTGACCTCGGTATCGCGGTACCACCTCGCCCTCCCCGTCGCCTCGGCGACGCGCCGCATCGCCGTGGCGATCCGAGACGTGTTCACGGTGCCTGCGCTCGGCACCAGCATGCCGCCGACGATCGTCGCCGGGTCGATCAACGGAACGTGCCCGCAGACCTCGTCCGGCGTCAGCAGCTCGGCCGCCTCGCCCAGCGCCATCCCCCGCTCCTGGATCCGTAGGTAGCTCTCGAGCCGCTCCTGGGTCGACGCCACCTGCATGAGCCCGGTCCTGAAGAACTGCTCCTCGCCGTCGACGGCGAGGGGCAAGGCGTCGTACACCCGGCGCGAGGCGGCTCCGAGCTTCGTGAAGAACGGCGAGATCGTCAGGGTCCGCAGCCCACCGGGGGCGTGCGAGGTGGAGCCGTCGTTGTGGTCGAGGTCGCCCTTGTCGAGGACGACGACACCGTCGACACCACTGTCCGCCAGGTGAAAGGCGACGCTCGTGCCGACGACGCCGGCGCCGATGACTACGGTGTCGGCTTGCATGATGTCACCCCACAGTCCTCGGGGCCGACACTGTACGGCGTCGACGCCATCGTTCGGATCGCCCGACTTTCTTGACCGGCCGGGGGGCCCTCGGTATCGTATATTGTGTACGAAAGCCGTTTTCGTCGTGCTATAAGGCCGCGGTTCCCCCTGCCCGGGCTTTGCGGGAGTGGAGCCGGGAGGAGGAGCTCTTGTGTCGATGATCACACGTGCAACGACCCGACCGAGATCACCCGGGAGGGCACGAAGGCGGGGTCTGGCGCTGCTGCTGGCAGTCGGCCTCGTGTTCGCAGCCTGCGGGGGCGATGGTGATTCCACGACCACGGCTGCGCCCGGTGGCGACACGACGGCTGCGCCGGGCGAGGAGATGACGCTCACCGTGTGGGCCTCTCGCGAGTACTACGTCCCGCCAGACCAGTTCGCCAGTTTCACGGCCGAGCACCCGAACGTGACGGTCGAGTTCCAGATCCAGTCGAACGACGACATGCTCCAGCAGCTGTTGCGGATGCGCGACGCAGGTCAGCAGCTTCCGGACGTGCTCGGCGCCGAGGATGCGTTCCTCATCGAGGCATTCGTCGACGCCGGCCTGATCGAATCCCACGACGAGATCGCGGCCGACTGGCAGGCCGAGGACCCGGAGCAGTACGACCTGCTCCTGCCGCTCGCCTGGGACGAGACGAGTCTCGACGGCGTCAAATACGGGTTGTCGGTCACGGCCAACTTCGATGTCCTCTACTACAACAGCCCTTGGTTCGAGGAGGCTGGCCTGACGCCTCCGTTCGAGACCCTCGACGACGTCCTGGAGGCGATGCGGGCCCTGAAGGCGGCACGACCGGACGGAATCCCGCTGACGGTCCAGGCACAAGCCGGTGAGGGAGTCACGACGCTCAAGACGATGCTCAGCGCGGCGGGCGCACCCTTCGAGGGTGCCGTGCCCGATCTGACGTCTGATGCAGGCGTGTACGTCCTCGACTGGTTCATCCAGGCCTCCAACGAGGGTCTGCTTCCCGAGGAGGCGATCGCCTGGGGTGAGGACCTGTCGAGGGCTGCCTTCGTGTCGGGAGATGCCGGGCTGATCCTCGACGGCTTCACCACCGCCGGCGACTTCAACGAGGCTCCGGACTTCGACTACCCCGACCAGTGGAACATCACGCAAGTGCCGACGGCGACCGGGACCGGCTCCGAGGGTGAGGCCATCTCGTCTGCGAGGACCTGGGCGGTCCTTGCAGGTTCGGAACACCCGGACGAGGCGGCGCTCATCCTCAGGTACATCTCGGAGACCGAGAATTTGGTCGCCGCGGTGTTCGAGGGTTCGGTGCCGATGCGCCAGACCGAGGCGATCAACGATCCGTCGCTCGCCGAGTACTGGCCGTTCTTCACCGAGGAGCTCAAGCAGGTGTACCTCGACAGCGCTCCGGTGCCGGCCGGGCCCAACGCAGGCTCGGTCGAGGAGATCCTCGAGCAGCTGTTCGGCGAGATCGTCGTCGGAACCGACATGACCGGTGCGGAGCTCGCAGCCAAGTACCAGCCGCAGCTCGACGAAGCCTGAGGCGACTTGGCGCGCAGTTTCGACGAGCACCGACTGTGACCGGGTGCACCCGCGACGCCATTCGAGGGGTCGCGGGTGCACTCGCGTTGCGATTCGTGACCGGTCGCGCTAGATGACCGGCCGCCTCTCTGCCCCGACGCGCAAGGAGCGCAGGGCCGCCGCCGAGAGCGCCCGCGACACGGCGATGATCGGCCACAGCAAGGCGACGCCGTATCTCTTCAGCCTCCCGGCGATCATCGGGGTGGCCGCCATCCTCGGCTTCCCGGTGCTCTACGGCATCTGGGAGAGCTTCTACCGGCCGGACAGCCTCGGTGCGCCGAAGGAGTACGTCGGGTTCGACAACTACGTCGAGATGGTGCGTTCCCCCGACTTCTGGCACTCACTCAACCGCACCGCTGTCTTCGTCTTCGGCAGCCTCATCGTCGGCACCGCCCTCGGGCTGTTCTTCGCATTCGCCCTGTTCCGGGTGGTCGGCAAGCTGCGATTCCTGCGGGCGGTCACTGTGGCGCCGTACATCATCTCGAACGTCGCCGCCGTCGTCATGTTTCGCATCCTCTTCAACACCCAGTTCGGATTGATCAACCGCACGATCGAGTTCTTCGGTCTCGATGGCCTCGGGTGGCTCTCCGATCCCGGTCTGGCGATGGTCGTCGTCGTCCTGGCGCAGGTGTGGACCGACCTGCCGCTCACGATCCTCATCCTCCTCGGCGGCTTGATGACCGTCGACAGGTCCCTGCTGGACGCAGCCTTGGTGGACGGGGCGAGCGGCTGGAAGCGCGCTCGATTCCTCACCATCCCCCTCCTGACGCCCCAGCTCGTGATCAGCACCGTTTGGCTGAGCTACTCGACGCTCACGGGACTCGGAGTCGTGCTCGCCATGACCGGGGGCGGTCCGTTGAAGGCGACCCAGACGCTGGCGATGGAGATGTACACCGTGGCGTTCCGCAGGCTCCAGTTCAATCAGGCGCTGGCGATCGCGACGTTCATCCTGCTGCTCAACGCGGTGCTCACGCTCGTATACGTGCGTGTCGCCAGGAAGTACGAATACGAATGACGTCGGAGTACAGGCCCGAGGACGAGGCGCCGCTGGCCGCCGAGACGGCGGCGGCTGCCGAGGCGGTGATCGGGCCGCCCCCCGCCGGCCGCCCCGCCATGACGCTGCGACGCGGGCTGCGCCAAGCCCTCCTGATCTTGCCGCTCGTCCTGCTCGTCGTGTGGACCGTGATGCCCTTCATCGTCACGCTCTCGGTGTCGTTCAAGCACCGCGCCCAGGTCTTCGCCGACCCTTCGATCATCCCCGACCTTCCGACGCTCACCGCCTACAAGGAGGTGCTGGGCAGCGAGAGCTTCACGACCTCGTTCGTCAACAGCGTGGTCGTCGGGGCAGGTACGACCGCGCTGACACTCATCGTCGGGGTGCCGGCTGCATACGCCTTCGCCAGGTTCCGGTTCCGGGGAAGGCACTTTCTCCTGCTCTTCGCACTGCTGCCCCGCCTCGTCCCGAGCCTCGGCCTGATGGTCCCGATCTACCGGCTGGCGGTGGCGGCGGGTCTCCTGGACAAACGGATCACGCTGATCATCGTCTACACCGGGATGCTCCTGCCCCTCGCGGTGTGGCTGATGCTCGGCTTCTTCCAGCAGATACCGAAGTCGATCGAGGAGGCGGCCAGCGTCGACGGCGCCACCCTATGGGGGAGGCTGCGGTACATCGTCGCGCCGCTGGCGGCCCCCGCGATGATCACGGTCGGGGTGCTCGCCTTCCGGGAGGCTTGGAACGAGTTCACGCTGGTGCTGGTGCTGACCACGTCACCGGGCAACAGGACGCTCCCGTACGAGCTCTACCAGATGCAGGGCATCGAGGGACTGGCGAACTTCCCGGGAGAGGCTGCCTTCGCAATGTTGACCGTCGTACCGTTCGTGCTCGTCTACTCGAGGGTCGAGCGGTACGTGGTCGCCGGGCTCGTGACCGGTTCCGGGAAGTGACCCGGTCTCGAGGCAACCCGTGACCAAGGCCGTCGTGCCCGAGTATCTGCCTGCCGAGCAGTTGGCGCGCCTATCCGGCGCATTCGAGGTGGTCTACGACCCGGACCTCCATGCCGACCGCGCCGCCCTCCTCGCCGAGCTCGCCGGGGCCGAGGCGGTGTTGATCCGGAACCGGACCCGCATCGACTCGGAGCTGCTGGCGTCGGCGGCACGCCTGCGGATCGTCGGACGCCTCGGCGTGGGGCTCGACAACATCGACCTGACGGCGTGCTCGAAGGCCGGCGTCGCCGTCATCCCGGCGATCGGCGTCAACGCCGTCTCGGTCGCCGAGTACGTGATGGGCGCCATGCTCGTCCTGGTTCGGGGCGTCTTCTCGATGACCGCCGCGATGGTGGCGGGCGAGTGGCCCCGCCAGGGACACGCCTTCGGCCGGGAGCTGCGCGGCAAGACACTCGGCCTCGTCGGATTCGGTGCGATCGCCCGGCACGTCGCCGAGCGGGCCGCCGCCTTCGAGATGAGGGTGATGGCCTTCGACCCCGGCGTCCCGGCCGGTGATCCGGCGTGGCGATCTGCCGAGCGGGTGGATCTCGACCAACTCGTCGCCGACGCCGACGTCATCAGCCTCCACACTCCGCTCACGGATGAGACGAGGAACCTCATCGGCCCGTCCATGATCGAGAAGATGAGACCAGGCACCGTCCTGATCAACACCGCGCGCGGCGGCATCGTCGACGAAGACGCCCTGGCGAGAGCCCTCAGGGATCGGAGGCTCGGCGGGGCGGCGATCGACGTGTTCGCATCGGAGCCGCTGCGGGGCGAAGACGCCGCCAGGTTCGCCGGGATCGACAACCTCATCCTGTCACCGCACCTCGCAGGCAACTCGCACGAGGCCGTGGACGAAGTGGCCGACATGATCGTCGACGCGGTGATCGGCGCCCTGCAGCCATGAGCCTCGCCGCCGCCCCTCCACCGTCGACGATGGAACCGGCCGAGGGGAGACGCCCATGACCGATGTCGAGCGCTTCCGGCTGGAGAACGTGTCGACCCGTCCGGGAACCGCCGTCGACGTGGTCAGGGACGTCCTGCGGGTCGCCATCCTGCGCGGGGATCTGCCCGGCGGCACCCGGCTCGTGCAGACGGAGATCGCAAACCGGCTCGGCGTGAGCACGACTCCGGTGCGTGAGGCGATGCGCGACCTCGCCGCCGAAGGTCTCGTGATGATGGACAGCCACCGAATCGGGACGGTCAGGACACCCGACTGGGACGAGATGGTCGAGATCGTCGAGATCCGGCATGCGTTGGAGCATGTCGCCCTCGCTCGGGCCATCGAGAACATCGCCGAGGACGAGATGGAGGCCGCCAGGGCCCTCGCAGACGAGCTCGCCGTGGAGGAGGACCTGGGGACCTGGATGCACAAGAACATCCAGTTTCACTCCATCCTCCACTCGGCGACGAGGACGAGACGGCTGGGTGGGATCCTGGCGTCGCTCGAGGAGGCCGGGGGCGTGTTCGTTGCGCAGTCGCAGGTCCTCAACCCCGAGATCCGGAGTCGCGCCGTCGCCGAGCACTTCGAGATCCTCGAAGCGGTGGCCGAACGCGACCTCGAGCGTGCGGTCGAGATCATGCGAGGCCACGTCAAGCTCTCGATCGAGGTCTCGGACGCCCAGGCGGGGACGGTTCGCTGAGCACGACCGACCGAGCCTCTCCGGGCGTCACCAGACGTCGGCGAAGTCCTCCCTCGTGGCCGCCATCCCCGCGGTGACCAGCTTCACGTCGTTCGTCGCCGAGACGAGCGTGCATCCCTTGGCGACCATCAGGGAGGCGTAGGCGGCGTTCGGGGTCACCGCCCCCCAACGCTTCCCGTTCGAGCTGCACGCCGCAGAGACCATGTCGACCGCGGCCAGGCACTTCTCGTGGGTGAAGTCGCCGAGCACGCCGAGCGCCTGGCTGAGGTCGGATGGGCCGACGAACAGGAAATCGACCCCGTCGATCGCCGCGATGGCGTCGACCTCCTCCACCGCTCCCATCGTCTCGATCTGGATGCCGACGAGCGTCTCGTCGTTTGACCGACTCGCGAACTGGGCCATCGGGAGTGATCCGTAGGCGCCGTCGTGGCCGAGCGGGTTGAGCCCACGCCGTCCCCTGGGGGCGAACTTCGCCCACTGGACGAACTCCTCGGCGTGCTCCGCAGACGTGATCTGGGCTGCCATCACCCCGACGGCGCCGCTCTCGAAGCAGCGCGTCACGGTTGCATAGTCCGTGGGAGGCACCCTGACGAAGCTCTGCAGGCCGTGAGCGTCGCCTGCCGCCACGGCGATCTCGACGTCCCTGACGGTCAGGCCGGCGTGCTCAACGTCGATCCAGAACCCGTCGAAGGCACCCGTAATACCGAGGTAGCGGATGACGTTGTGGTGCATCATCCTGCCGACCGAAAAGACGACGAGCCGATCGCCTCGCTGCAGCCGTGCCTTGAGAGTCTCAGACATCTGTCCTCCGATCAGAGAGCGCCTTCGGCAGAATGTATGATGCACTATCGCCCCCCGGCCGCATCCGGCCCCGCGAGAAGGACCTCGAATGCCCACGATCGACATGCATGCCCACGTCACTCCGGAGCGCTACAAGCAGGCGATTCAACGGCGAGGCGAGTGGTACGGGCTCGACGGGCGAGCCGGTGAGTTGAGTCGCGGTGGCTTTGCAAAGTCGATCGATGAGCGGCTCGTCGAGATGGACTCGCTCGGGGTCGACATGCAGCTCGTGACCCCGACGGTCGGCTTCTACCAGTACGACAGAGATGCGGAGGCCGCTGCGCGGATCCACAGGGAGTGCAACGACGAGATCGCCGAGATCGTCGAACGGCACCCGACCCGTTTCGCGGGCTTGGCGATCGTGCCGATGCAGGACCCTGCGAGAGCGATCGCCGAGATGGAGCGAGTCGTCGTAGACATGGGCTTTCGCGGAGTCGTGCTCAGCGACCACGTCGGCCCGAGGACGTACGACGAGCGGGAGTTCCTGCCGTTCTTCAAAGCCGCCGAGGAGCTCGGAGCCATCCTCTTCTTCCACCAGGGTGCCGACACGTGCATCGACTTCAGGATCACCCGCTACAAGCTCGGCAACGCGGTCGGCAACCTCACCGAACGGACACTCGTGTACGCCACGCTCGTGTTCGGCGGAGTCATGGACAGCTGCCCCGACCTGAAGCCGCTGCTCGCCCACGGCGGCGGGTACGTTCCATACGGGATCGCTCGCATGGACAAGGTCGCCGGTGCCCTCGAGGGCGCCACGGGCCGAGCACTGCAGCCGCCGTTCGCCGAAGACGACGGCTTCCGCCAGGTCCTGCCGCCGAGTGACTACCTGGGCCGGTTCTTCTACGACTGCTGCACGTACAGCGGGCCGGTTCTTCGCTTCCTCATCGACACGGTCGGGATCGATCGAGTGGTGCTCGGCACCGATTACCCGGCGCCGATGTTCCTGCGCGACCCCGTGAGGTGGGTGCGGGGCTTGCCGGAGCTCACCGAAGCCGAGAAGGGCGCCATCCTCACCGACAATCCGATGACGCTGCTCGGTGTGACCTCGTGAGTCGCCGGCTCGGGTGGGGCATCGTCGGGCTCGGCAACATCGCCCGCGGCACGATCGCCCCGATCCTCGCCACCGAACCGGACTGCGCCATCGCCGCAGTCACCAGCCGCGACCAAGGAAGGGCGGACGCCTTCGCCGCCGAGTTCAGTGCCCAGGGCGCATACACCGACTATGCGGAGATGCTGGGGGACCCGTCGGTCGAGGCGGTGTTCATCGCAACTCCGAACGCCTTGCACGCCGAACAGGTGGTCGCCGCCGCCCGGGCCGGCAAGCACGTCCTGTGCGACAAGCCGCTCGCCATCGACGTCGCCGACGCGGCACGGGCCGTCGAAGCGTGCGACGCCGCCGGGGTCCTGCTCGGGGTCAACTTCCACAATCGTTTCCTCCCCTGGGTGCGCGACGTGAGCCGCATCGTCGCCGACGGCGCCATCGGCGACGTCCTCACCGTGCACGTCGAGGTGGGAGGTGGTGCCAAGCGATACGACAACTGGAGAGCCGACCCTCGCATGGCCGGGCTCGGTACCGTCCACAACGTCGGCGTGCATGCGCTCGACTTCCTGCGCATGCTTCT
This sequence comes from Acidimicrobiia bacterium, assembly GCA_036396535.1. Classification (NCBI taxonomy): domain Bacteria; kingdom Bacillati; phylum Actinomycetota; class Acidimicrobiia; species Acidimicrobiia bacterium. The sequence goes on from DASWKR010000058.1 coordinate 69,743, forward strand.
CGACTCAGAGCCGGTCGAGGTGAGCGCCATGTTCGACGAAGCCCCCGGCGGTGGAGCGGTCGAGATGCTCGCACTGATCGTCCTGCGCTTTGCCAACGGCGCCCTGGTGTACTGCAACGCCAACGAGCGGCACCCCTATGCGCGCAACGACATCACGATCCACGGAACGGCGGGTCGCATCACGGGCACCGGTGTCACCCGTTCCCGCTCGAGCGGCGACCTGACGGTGCTCACGGATCGAGGCGAGACGGTCACGCGTTATCCGGCGACCGAGGCCCATCGATCGTCAGTCGCCGCCTTCACCGCCTCCGTCATGCGGGGCCGGAGCCCGGCCCCATCAGGGGTCGACGGCCTCAGGAGCGCCGAGTTGTGCGAAGCGGTGCGGCGGTCGGCGGTCGAGCGCCGCACCGTCGAAATTCGGCATACGTCCCACGGGCACGCTGCTCGAATCGGCGAGGTGCGGTGACGAACGGCACGGAGCCGCTCGAGTTCGCCACCATCGACCAGGTCGTCGAGGGCGCCCGCAAGGCACTCGAGCCGGCCGTGTACGTCTGGGCGGCGTCGGGGGCGGGGCAGGGTGTCACCGTGTCCCGGAATCGCCTCGCCCTCGATCGACTGGCTCTCGTACCACGAGTCATGCGGGACGTGCAGGCCGTCGATGCGTCATCGTCGTTCGTCGGTGTTCCGCTCGGGCTACCTGTCTTGCTGGCACCGATCGGTGCGCTCGCCCTCTACGAACCGACCGACGCCCTCGCCTCGTGCGCCGCGGCCGCAAGCGTGTCGACCTCCGTCATGTGCTCGGCGTTCACGTCGGTGCCCTGGGAGGACGTGGCCGCCACCGCTCCCGGCCGGCACATGTTCCAG
>DASWKR010000059.1 GCA_036396535.1 Acidimicrobiia bacterium
CGGAGTGCGCCATCGCGGAGAAGTCAGAAGACAACCGCGGCGCAGGGGAGTACGGCCACATGGAGTAAGGGCCGAAGCCCACAGGCGCATCGAGCGAGGGTCCGGGCAACCGGGCCCTCGCTCTGCACACAGGAAGTCGGCTTGTCGGGGGAATGGCGGGGGCCGCCGGTGGTCGCCGCCAGGTCGATCGTGTCGGAGGCGTGCATCCGACACAAGGGGGGCCTGGGGCGCACGGGAAAAGTCACGCGCGACGGCCTCGTCCTAAAACCGCGACCTGTGGCGGTTCCTAGATCGATTGGACCGAAACCCGACCGTCGGGCTTCACGTCCCACGTCTCTCCGCTGTCGTCGTTCACGATCGAGGTGTCCGCCTTCGTCACTTCGGCGGTCCATCGTGCGGCGCCGACCGCTCGCTCCCAGCTGCGGTATGAGCCCGTCCCGCGACTCGTCCTGAGCGTGTACCCGCGGTGCCGCCCCCCGCTCATGTCCGCATCTCCGGCAGGTGGCCGTGCTCCCGCTTGATGTCCCGCAGCGGCACCCGGACGAGCTCGCCGATGCGCGATCGCACCATGTACGTGCGGGCTTCGTCGTCGAGGTACTCGATCGTGCCGACGACCGTCCGTGCGTAGCCGTTCGGCGATTCGATCTCGAACGTGCGCTCCGAGGGGCTTGGCTTCGACAGCGGGTCGCCGGATCGATCCAGTGGGGCTGCGGGCCGGACCGCCGTCCTGGAAGGAGTGACGATGCGAACAGGATCCATCAGCACGGTCATGTTGCCCTCCTCGATACGAGGGGCGGCCGACGGCCTCTTCGCAAGCTGTCCCGACGAGTTGTGCTCACCCATAATGTCTCACCTGCGTCGGCTACTTCGCCGAGAGGCGGTCCGCGAATGACCTCGTCGCCCATATCGGGAGCTGGCTCGCTGAGGCTGGGGTCCGCGAACGGACCCGGTTCGGACCTACCGGCCCGAGGAGATGGACATCGATGCGATGAACGAGACGCTTCCAGGCGAGCACCGCTCGGAAGCGTCTCAGGCGGAGCGCTCGGGCATCGCGCAGCCGGTGTTCCGAAACATCTGCCGTCGCTTGGTCTTCTACGTGAACGCCCCTATGATCGTCTCTGCTGGAGGTATTGGGACAGGCCGGCAGAGGGCTTCGATCTCGACACCGCGCCATGACGCGTTCACGTTGTCTGCGGGACAAATGCGGGACGAGAGACGAGCGACCTATCCTGCTCTGCTCGGTTGACCTGCGCTTTCATGTGGCCTGGGGACCCGTGTCTGCACCTTGACCAGGGTGGAGACGAGAACTCCGACGATGCGATTCCCCTGGTAGTCCCAACGGGATTTGAACCCCTGTCTCCACCTTGAGAGCGTGACGCGGCCAATTTCGTGACCTGCGGCGGAGAGTGGGAGAGGGGCGCTGACCTTGGATTCCGTCCTGGTCGATTCCCGTCGCTGCCCCTCGATTCTCGTTGTCATGCGGGATATTCACGGGATCACCGGACGAGGCGTGGCTGCAACCACCTTTCTGTCAGTCTTCAGCGCCTTCCCGTCGAGTTGGTTGCGAAGGCGCACACTGACAGGGAGACGTTCGAGCCGACTCTTATGGCCCGCCAGACGGCGCCGATCGGCTGTCGTCCGTGCGGCAGGCACTGCGGCTTGGGCGCTCTGATCCTCACCGGCCGAGCACCGATGAGTTCGGGCCCGAGCTGCAGTCTGGACCCTTCGGTGGCGAAGGAGGAGGAGCGTGATGCCGCAAGAGCGGTCCGTTCGGAAGTCAGAGATCCTGCTGAGAGGCTTCGGGATGGGGGAGTCACCGCGATGGCACGACGGTCGCCTGTGGTTCTCGAGCTGGGGAACCGACGAGATCGTCGCCGTGGACCTGGACGGCAGCAGCGAGGTCATGGGACGAGGTGGTGGGGGGAGTGGCTGGGCCGCCAACTGGCTGCCGGACGGACGGATGCTCGTCACCGGCGCCGAGCTGACCCGCGTGGAGCCCGACGGGTCTCGCGTGCGGCACGCCGACCTGAGCCACCTCTCGCCGTACGGCTGGAGTGAGATGACGGTGGACGGACGTGGCAACGCCTTTGTCAACTCCATCAACTTCGACTTCGCCGACTTCAACGAGGTCATAGCGAGCGGGGGGGCGCCGGGGAAGATCGCGCTGGTCACGCCCGACGGCGACGCCCGCGAGGTGGCGGACGGTCTGGCGTTTCCGAACGGCATGGTCGTGACGCCCGACAACACCACGCTGATCGTGGCCGAGTCGTTCGCCCGACGGCTCACCGCGTTCGACATCGGCGCCGACGGCAGCCTTTCGAACCGACGCGTGTGGGCCGACGTCACGGGCGATGGGATCTCCCTAGACGCGGAGGGTGCCGTGTGGACGACCGACGTTGGTCCGGACGACGGAGGGGTCTGCCTCCGGGTTCGGGAGGGCGGTGAGGTGCTCGACAGGATCGAGCTGGACCGCCCCTGCTATGCGTGCATGCTTGGTGGCGAGGACGGCCGGACGCTGTTCATGGTGGCACAGAAGTGGTTCGGCCCGGACCGGATCGACGAGCTGATCAAGGCGAAGACGGGTCGGATCCTGACCGCGCGTGTGGACGTGCCTCATGCCGGCTGGCCGTAAGCGTTCCGACTGCACGGGGGGAGCCTTGCCCGCGGCCGATGAGTTTCGTTGGCTGCGCCGGTCTGGACGGTGACGACCAAGGGGAAACGCAATGACGAAGGTGGTTGCGGCGATCACGATCTTGCTCGACGGGTACATCACAGGTCCGAACGACGGTCCGGGCCGTGGCTTGGGCGAAGGCGGCGAGCGACTGCACTACTGGGTGTTCGGGGGTCCGTGGAGCTACGAGCAGGCGCCGAAGGGCGAGGCCACGGGAGCGGACAAGGAGTATCTCGACGGAGCGATGGCCCGTGCTGGCGCCGTCGTCATCGGGCGCTGGATGTACGAGGCCGCGGAAGCGTGGGGCGGTCACAACCCGTTCGGGGTGCCGCTGTTCGTCATGACGCACCGGCCGGAGGAGGCTCCGAGCGACGGTGGCTTCATGTTCGTGGACGGCCTCGACGAGGCGATCGCCCGGGCGAGGCGGGCGGCCGCCGGCAAGGATGTGGCCGTCGGGGGCGGAGCCGACGTGATCCGCACGGCGCTCGGGCCGGTCACGTGGACGAGCTGTCGATCTCGATCGCGCCGGTCATCCTCGGCGGTGGGAAGCGCTTGTTCGAGGGCTTCGAGGAGACATTGAACCTGGAGCACGTCGACACATCCCAGTCACCATTCGCCACGCACATCACCTATCGGATCGCGTCCTGAGCCCGCCTCGACGTCGTGCGCTCCTGACGATGCCGGCGGCTGATGGGACCCTGAGCCGTCAGCCGGGACAGACTTCGATCACGATCGC
>DASWKR010000060.1 GCA_036396535.1 Acidimicrobiia bacterium
AACGGCCTGCCCTGCCGCTGGCGTAGGACGCCAGGAGCTCGGAGCTGCCTTCCCCGAGCGGGCTGTGATAGTCGGTGAGGTCTTCGTCACCGGCGAACTCCACGACGCCATCGACGACGTGCAACACCATGAGGGCGTCGCTTCCTTCCACGATTTCCACGGCACCGTTGGCTCGGTGACCCGCCCACGCCTCGAGGAAGGGAGCCCTCGGGAACGGGCCGACTCGTCCGGCGACCGGCTCGAGCTCGAACCCGGCGCTCTTCCAGTCGAGGTGAACCGAGGGGCCCGTCACGCCGACCCATCGACCGTTCGGGATCCGACCGGGTCGCCTCCGCCGAGCACCGGGGGTGTGGCGAGGTCCTGGAGCGCCTCGATGGCCGCACCGGACAGGAGGCCCATCGACCGCATGACCTCGATCATCGCCATGACGGCAACGCTAGAAGACCCGGAACGGCTCTTCGCCGCGATCCCCACCCCGTGTCTCGCCGCTCCGATCAGGCCCTCCGCTCCTGCCTTCAGCGGGCCACCCCACCAGGCGCCGAGGCGGCCGTCAGGCCGCTCGTTGCCGGCAACGAGCGATGGGAAACGACTCGTGGCTGAAGCAACCTCGGCGAAGCGCCTGTCGACCGTCATCGCCGCGAAGGCCGTCGCCAGTCCCCGGCAGGAGCCACGCAGGGTCGGCGCTCCGCACCCGTCGATGCCGACGGGCTCGACCGGTTGCCCGGTGGCCTCGGCGACCGTCGCCAGGACCCGGCGTTGCAGTGGATGGTCCGGGCTGCGATACGTATCCACCGGCCAGCCCTGGGCGACGCATGCCAGCAGGAACCCGGCGTGCTTCCCGGAGCAGTTGTGATAGACGGGAAGCGGCGCCCTGTGTCCCGTGGAGAGGAGCAGCGCCTTCGCAGCCTCGGCGAGCGGCCAGCTCGGCGGGGTCCCCAGGTCGGCTTCGGTCAACCCGCCGGAGCGCAGCATGGCTCGCACGATCTCGAGGTGCACCGGGTGGCCGCTGTGACTGGAGCAGGCGACTGCGAGGTGCTCGGGTACGAGGGCAGCTCCCAGCTCCTGGCTCACGCTCGCCTGGATGGGCTTGATGGCCGACCGGTAGTACAGCGGTGTGTCCGGGTCTCCCCAGGACGCCAAGACCCGCCCGTCTGCGTCGACGACGACTGCGGTGGCGTCGTCCAGGCTCTCGGTCAGTCCGGAACGGACGGTTCGAACGACGAGGGGGTCGTTGGAGCTCCCTCGCATCCGCGGGTCGGTCAGCGGCTCAGGAGCTCGTCGACGCTCGCCAGGCCGTCCCGGTACCGCCTCGTCAGCTCCTCGTTGATCTTCTCCTGAGAGTCGTAGACGGCCCGCCTCTGGCTGGAGATCTCGACCTCGACCTCCGTGAGCGAGCTCTGGATCACCTCGAGCTCGTGATCCGACATCGAAGGCAGGTGGGCGAGGAAGTCGTCACCCAGCACCTGATCGACGATTCTCCTGCCTTCACCCGGTATGTCCGGCGGTTCGATCGGCAGCGACTTGGCGTGGATGTCCCTCACGGCGGCGTCCTCGTCCGGATCGGCGAGGATCTCGGGCAGTGCATCGATGAGCGAGCGTGTCTCTTCGCCGCGGCGGCGCCGCAACTCGAAAGCCAGCAAGTCCATGCGCCCGTGCAACAGCCTGCGGTAGAACGAGAGCTCGGTGTCGAGCGAGTCACACAACTGCCGGCGCCTGCGCAACTCGTCGATGTCGATGCTCGTGATGTCGTCGACGAAGACCGGGTCGGTGACGATGTCTATGCGGCGACGCTGCGGTTCTTCCAGGGCTCGGGCCTTTCAGTCTCAGACGATCGGGCGCATCCCACTCGGGACGCCCCGCCTGCCCAGAGGCTAACAATGCTTCACGAGCGTGAAGTACGGGTTCACCGCCCGCCCGCCGCCCGGGTGGATCTCGAAGTGGGTGTGCGTCGCCAGTCCGACTGCGTTGCCCGTGTTGCCGACGTACCCGACCGTCTGGCCGCCCTCGACACGCTGGCCGGAGCGGAGCCCGCTGGCGTAGCCCTCGAGGTGGGCGTAGTAGTAGCTGACGCCGTGGTCGGCACGGAGCCAGACCGTGATCCCGCCGAGCGTGTTCGTCCCGAGCGACACGACGCCGTCCGCCACGGCGACGTTCTTCGAGCCGCGCGGAGCGAACATGTCGTTACCCTGGTGCCGGCGACCACCGGGGCGCGGGAAGCCCCAGTCGTTGATGAAATGAGACCCGGGCACCGGGCACTGGAACCCGGGCGTCACCTCGTCGGGGATGCCGTCGGAACCGCCGTTCTTCTCGGCCTCCTCACGCAGCTTGCGGAGCCGCTCGGCCTCTTGGAACTCTTTGAGGGCGTCTGCGGCCTCGGCTTTCGCCTTGGCGAACACGGCCGCCGCCTCGCGCTGGACGGCGTCGAGGTTCTGCACCGCCACCTCGGCAGCCACCCGCAACTCGGCGACCCGGTCGAGGTCGACGTCGAGCTGTGCCTTGAGGCGATCCATCTCACGACGGACACTGTCGAGGCGGGAGATCGACACGAAGTCCTGGTCGGCGGCCCGGTCGAGCAGCAGCTTGCGGGTGAGGATCTCCTGGATCGACTCCGACTCGAGCGCCACCTCGATCAGGTCGCCCCCGCCGCTCATGTACTCCTCCACGATCAGCTCCCTGGCCCGATCGCGCAGATCCTTGACGTCGACCTCGTAGCTCTGCACGCGCTTGCGCAGCTGGGTCGTCTTCCACGTCAACGCCTCGAGCTCCGAGTTGATCGTCTGGTACTCGGTGAGCGCCGCCTCGAGGCGGGTGTTCACGTCTTTGAGGGCTTCGTACGCCTCCTGCTTGGCCGCCTCGGTGCGGTCGACCTCGTCCTGCGATTGTGCGGACGCGGCTACCGGTGTGAGCGCCAGAAGCGCGACCACGACGAGAAGGAAGGCCCAGGGGGAGGTGCGAGTTCGTCGCATGCAGTTGGTGAGCATAGACCCGGACGCCGCCACGAGGAATCCAATCGGCACCGTGAGGGGCCGACTGGAGGTTTGTGTCAGCCGAAGATGAGCGTTCCCACCCAGAACATGGCGACACCGAGCGAGGCGCCGTCGAGGGCCGTCAGCACCCCGGGCGCCCGGGTCGTGTGCACGACCTCTCCCGCCCTGATGAGCGACCCCAGGGCGCGCCCTGCGATGATCCCTCCACCGGCAAGCGCTCCGGCGAGCACGGCGTCACCGACCTCCACGGTTTGGGCCAGCCAGCCGGCGACCCCTGCCGCCGTGACGGCTCCCACGAGTGTGGCGACGTTCGGGTCGAGGCCGGCGCTTCCGAGCTTCTGGGTGGCGAAGGTGAGGGCGACGGCACCGGCGAGCCCGGTGGCGAGGATGGCGACGTCGACGACGGACTCCATGCGCATCAGTACCAAGGTGCCCGATGCGAGGGCTCCGACGAGCGCCACGACGAGCGATGTCGCCACCCCGTCAACCGAGCGATGGCGCTGGTCGAGCACAGCCCACACGAGGACGACGAAGACTCCCGCGGCGATCGCCCCGGCGAGCCCCGGCCGGCCCCACCGGTAGGCGCCGTTGCTTGCGAGGGCCGCTGCTACGACGCAGGGCACCACCATGAACCCCCGCCTGCGTGACTCTGCGATCTCGGAGAGATCCCACAACCACACCATCACGACGGCAACTCCTGCAGCCGCCAGCCACGGCAAGCTCAGGACGTTGGCGATCGCCACCGTGGCGCCGAGAGCCGGTGCCAGCAAGGTGCCGACCACGTCCGGGCGGGTCTGTGTCGCGGTCGCGCCTCCCGACACCGGGGGGATCACCGCGATCTCGTCTCCGGTGTCCACTCCTGTAGACCGGTCTGCCTGGTTGCCATTGACCCAGACCTGGGCAGTCTCCAGGCCGGCTGCGAACGAATCTCCGTATCGCGCCGTCGCCGTGTCGAGCACCTCTCCCACCGTGGTGCCGTCGAGCTCGACACTCGATGCACCTGCGGTTTCTCGCAGATTGGCGAAGAGGCGGAGGGTGGCCACGCGGTTCTCCCCGGAGGTTCGGTCGATCGCGGCAGCGTAGCTGTGCCGACTGGGAGGTGTCGCGTCGCCGATCGCGGCCGGAGCCGTCTCAGCGGTCGCGCTCGCCGGTGCGCACGAGGCGGACCAGATCCGCCTGCGAATGCACCGCCAGCTTGCGGAACATCGACTTGAGGTGGTTGCGCACGGTGTGCTCGCTGACGCCCAGCTCCCTGGCGATCGAGGAGACCCTGTGCCCTCTGAGCAGGTGCTCGAGCACCTCACGCTCCCGCGGCGACAGCCGCTTCAACTCGGGGAGCGGTGTGCCGGAGCCCGGGGATGCCGAGGTCGTCCCATAACCGGCGCGGTCGACCTCTGCCGCGATCCGGCGCATGCTCTCCTCGAGGTCGGCGTGGTTCGGAGCGTGCCCGTCACTCGTAACGGCGCGGTCGGGAACGATCAGCCACATGAGCGGTATCGGACCCCGGCCGAGCCCCTGCATCGGGATGACCTTCACGAGGGCGGGCAGCTCACGGCCGTTCGCCGTGATGACGCGCCAGTCGAGGGAGATGATCTCCTGCGAGATGCTGCCGTTGCGGGCGAGCCGGATGTACTCCTCGAATCTCGGAGCGTGTCCGGGGGCGATCCATTGCGGAGAGGTGCGGTCGCCGACCGGCTGGCACGGGTCATCGCCGACGAGGTCCGCCAGTGCCGGGTTGGCGTACGTTCGAAAGCCGTGCTCGTCCGTGATGAGCACCCCGTCGCTCATCGTGGCCAGCAGCGACTGGAGGGGGACGACGACCTGCGAGGTCGTCGCACGCGCCGTCATGGTGTCGAGACCCGATACACGTTCAAACCTTCCATCCCCCGAACCCCGCCCAAAGGGCCCGGTGGTGTGTCCTACCCGCCGCGTCCTTGGTGGATCTCCCACCATGGACCCACTGGAAATCTAGCCAGGCCCGAATCCGGCGGTTGGAGGGTTTTCGTCGCCCCAAAACGGACTAGTCACCCCACTCTCCAGTCCCGCTTCCGGCGTCAACTACCCTCGGCTCACCATGTCGTCGACCGCGGAGCGGGTGTCGTGTTGTTGACCGCGGAGCGGGTGCTCTTCGACGGCCTCGTCGACTACGCCGGGCTGTTCCCTCCCGCACAGCTGGCGATGGACGCCGCAGTCGCCGAGTACAGGGGCGCACGGCGCGGGCCACACGCGTGGATCCTCGGGCGGTTCATCTGTCCCGCCTCGCGACTCGAAGAGCTCGCCGAGTCACTCACCAGGACGATGCGCCACGAAGACGCCCCGTGGGCGCTGAGCGTGGTGCTCGACGGCAACCCGGCGGAGGGAGCCACTCTGGCGAGGGCCTTCGAGGCCGAGATGAGCCCGGCCGCCATCGTCGACATCGTGGAAGCTCGATTGCCACCCCAGGCTTCGGATGGCAGACCCTCGTCTTCTGCGGCGGCGGAGCTCAGGGGTACGGTGAGCGCGGCGCTCTCCGTGAGCCCCACCGTGCGGCCGTATCTCGAGGTGGCCGTCGGCGACGCCTGGCGGGACGGGATCGGCAACGCCCTGGCAGCGCTGTCCGTCGCCGGAGCCGCTGAGCTGCGGACGATCGGGGCCAAGATTCGCTGTGGCGGCGCCCATCAGAGCGACTTCCCGACGAGCGCCCAGCTGGCTGCGTTCCTCGTCGGCTGTGCTCGTAACGACCTTCCCTTCAAGGCGACGGCCGGGCTGCACCATCCGATCCGTCACGTGGATGAAGCGCTCGGTGCCATGCGGCACGGATTCGTGAACCTGCTGTTCGCGGCCGCACTGGCGAGCGAGGGAGAGGACGAGGTCGCCGTGGCCGCCATCCTCTCCGAGACGGAGAACTCGGCGTTCTCGGTGGTCGCATCGCGGCTCTCGTGGCGTGGCCGAGCCGTCGGTCTCCCCGCCCTCAAGCGCCTCAGGGCCGAGGGCTTCGTCGCCTTCGGGAGCTGTAACTTCGACGAACCCGTCGAAGACCTCCTCGACCTGAGGATGATCGCCCGGTGACCAACGCCACCACCGATCCCGGCCTCGGCACGTGGGTGCCCGTGCCGGAAGGAAGCGACTTCCCAATCCAGAACCTCCCGTTCGGGGTGTTCACCACTGCGGGCGACCCGGGGCCACGAGTCGGAGTGGCGATCGGCGAGCACGTCTTGGATCTCGCCGCAGTCCAAGACTCGGGCGTCATGCGGCTGCCTGTGGCCGAGATGACCCGTGGCCCTCTCAACTCGCTGCTCGCCATGGGGCTCGGTCCCGTGCGCCGAAGAGTGTCCGAGCTGCTCACGGCGGGAAACGACGAGCTGTCGCTGCTCGAGGACCGAGGACTCGTCGCGATGGACGACGTCGAGATGGTCATGCCGGTCGAGGTGGGTGACTACGTCGACTTCTATTCGTCGGAGCAGCACGCAACGAACGTCGGAAGGATGTTTCGCCCCGATGCCGAGCCTCTCCCGCCGAACTGGAAGCACCTCCCGATCGGATACCACGGGAGGAGCGCCACGATCGTCCCCAGCGGCATGGACATCGTTCGGCCGCACGGCCAGGTGCAGTCCGGGGGATCCGATCCTGAGTTCGGGCCGACGCGCCGGCTCGACTTCGAGGTGGAGGTCGGGTTCGTGACCGGCCAGGGGTCTCGGGCGGGCTCACCAATCCCGATCGTGGCCGCCGAGCGGCACATCGCGGGCCTCCTGCTCGTCAACGACTGGTCGGCTCGTGACATCCAGAGCTGGGAGTACCGACCCCTCGGGCCTTTCCTCGGCAAGTCGTTCGCGACCACGATCTCCCCTTGGCTCGTCACGCTCGAGGCGCTCGCCCCGTACCGGGTCACGCCGCCCGCCCAGGATCCGGAGCCGCTGCAGTACCTGCGAGACGAGAGTGCCCTCGGCGTCGACATCCACCTCGACGTGGCGATCAATGGCACCGTCGTCTCCCGGGCCGAGTTCCGCGACATGTACTGGACGATGGCGCAGCAACTGGCTCACGCAACGAGCAACGGGGCGGTCACCCGACCGGGCGACCTCTTCGCCAGCGGGACCGTGTCGAACGACCATCCCGGCTCGTACGGGAGCATGCTCGAACTGGCCTGGAACGGCACGAGGCCGATCCGGCTCGGAGGCGGAGAGGAGCGCAGCTTCCTCAGCGACGGAGACGAGGTGGTCATCCGGGGTTGGTGCGGAGGTGACGCCGGCCCGCGGATCGGGTTCGGGGAGTGCCGCGGGACGATCGTCGCCCGGCCGCCGACAGAGATCGCCGCCGGTGCCTTGTGATATCGCCTCGGACGATGGCAGCAGCAGTGACGCCCGCGCAGCGCTCCGCCGCCTCTCCCGCTTCCCGACGCTCTCGCGAAGTGAGATACGGAGGGCGCGTAGGATGACGGGGACGAGGTGATGTACGTGGATGAGGCACTCGACGCTCACAGGAACGACTTCCCGATCAACGGGTTCCACCACATCGAATTCTGGGTCGACAACGCTTACCAGGCGGCCCACTACTACCGGTCGGTCCACGGGTACCGGATCGTGGGCTATCGCGGACCGGAGACCGGCGTGCGCGACACCGCGTCGCACGCGCTCCAGCAGAACGACGTACGCATCATCCTGACCGGTGCCCTGGGTCCTGAGCACGCCGTATCTCAGCATGTGCTGCTCCACGGTCCGGGGGTGCACGACGTGGCGATCCACGTCCCGGACGCCGAGGCTGCATTCGAGCTGGCGATGGAGAGGGGGGCGACGGCTTACGACAAGCCGGCAACCGTCGAGAGCGAACGCGGCAAATGGAAGTCCGCTTCGATCGTGGCGTACGGCGACACGGTGCACAGCCTGGTCGAGAACCCGGATCTCACTTGGCCGCCGCCGGACTTCAGGGCACGCTCGGACTCGATCGGCGAACCCATCGGGCTCGAGCGCATCGACCACGTCGTCGCCAACGTCGAGTTGGGGGCGATGGACGAATGGGTCGAGTTCTACGAGCGGGTGTTCGGCTTCGTCCTCCTCCGGCACTTCGACGACGCGGCGATCTCGACCGAATACTCGGCCCTGATGTCGAAGGTGGTCTGGGACGGGTCCGGCGTGATCCGCCTCCCCATCAACGAGCCGGCGACCGGGAAGCGCAAGTCCCAGATCGAGGAGTACCTCGACTTCTACCGGGGCTCCGGGGTCCAGCACATCGCGATCGCGACGAGCGATCTCGTTTCGACCGTTGCCGAGGCGCGCAGGCGCGGGATGGGGCTGATGACGGTCCCCGAGTCGTACTACGGCGACGTGCCTGGGCGGGTGCCCGACCTGGACGCCGACCTGGCGACGTTGCAGGAGCTCAACATCCTCGTCGATCAGGACGAGGGAGGGCATCTGCTGCAGATCTTCACGAGGATGATGCAGGACAGGCCGACGTTCTTCTTCGAGTTCATCGAGCGACGCGGCGCCATCGGCTTCGGCGAGGGCAACTTCAAGGCGCTGTTCGAAGCGATCGAGCGCGACCAGGCGGAACGCGGCAACCTGTAGACGGATCGGCGGCGTGGCGATTGCCCCGGCAACTACCGTCGTGCTCGTGCCGCAACTCCCGCATCAGGTCACGATCGTCGAGGTCGGGCCGCGCGATGGCCTCCAGGTCGCCGATCGGGTCCTCACCGTCGACCAGCGCATCGAGCTGATCATGTCGCTCGCCGCCGCGGGTACGAAGCGCCTCGAGGCCGTCAGCTTCGTGCGAGCGGATGCGGTGCCGCAGATGGCCGGCGCCGAGGAGGTCATCGCCGGGCTGCCCCACGACGGGGGCGTCTCCTACATCGGGCTGGTCCTCAACGAGCGCGGTCTCGATCGCGCCCTGGCGACATCGGTGGATGAGGTCAACTTCGTGGTCGCCGCCGCCGACGGCTACAGCATCGCCAACAGCAGGATGCCCAGCCACGAGGTGATGGCTCAGGTCGAGCGGATGGCACCTGTCGCCCGGCAGGCGGGCAAGCGCACGAGCGTGACATTGAGCGTCGCTTTCGGAGACCCGTACGACGGCGAGGTCGCCCCGGAGCGCCTCGTCGAGCTGGCAGATCGCTCTGTCCAGGCAGGGATCGACGAAGTCGCCCTGGCGGACACCATCGGCGCAGCCGTCCCGAAGGCGGTCGTCTCGCTCATCGGCCAGGTTCGCCCCGTGCTGGGTGACGCCGCTCTCCGCCTTCACTTCCACGACACGCGCCGCACCGCCATGGCCAACGTGTGGGCGGCGTTGGAGATCGGGGTCGCCGATTTCGACGCCTCCGTTGGGGGACTCGGCGGGTCGCCGTTCGCGCCCGGCGCAGGCGGCAACGTCGCCACCGAGGACCTGCTGTACCTCCTGGAGCGTTCCGGCGTCGATGCGGCCCAGGACCTCGACGCCGTGCTCGCCGTCGCCAGGACACTCGGGACGCTCCTCGGCCAGGATCTGCCCGGGGCTGTCACGAAGTCGGGGCCCTTCCCGCCCAGGTGACCTGTCCGTTCCTGCGTCCCCTCATCGCACATGTGCGACGCCGGTACGTCGGAGCGGCTGGGGGCCGGGCGCTTTCCGTTCTGGCGTCCTCCCATCGCATTTGTGCGACGCCGGTACGCCGGAACGGCTGAGAGGGGCCTCAGGCAGGCGTCTTCGAGCGCTCCTGGTCGACGCCGGCGATGCGGTAGGCGTCGTCCTCGTCGAGGGTCTCCTTCTCGAGGAGCGCTTCGGCGAGCGCATCGAGGCGCCACCGCTCCTTCGTGAGCGTTTCCATGGCCGTCTCGTAGCAGGCGTCCATGATGCGGCGGATCTCGGTGTCGACGAGCTCTTGGGTGTGCTCGGACACGTCTTGCCGGCCGAACGGGAACGCACCTGGATCGTCCTCGCCGATGACCGCCACCGGGCCGATCTCGCTCGACATGCCCCACCGCCCCACCATCTGCCTGGCGATCCGAGTCGCCACCACGAGGTCGTTTTCCGCGCCGGTCGTGATCTCGCCGAACACGAGATCCTCGGCTGCCCGGCCACCGAGCGCCCCGACGATACGGCCCTCCAGGTACGGCTTGCTGTATGCGTAGCGGTCGGCGTCGGGGCTCTGGAACGTGACCCCGAGCGCTCGGCCTCGGGGGATGATCGACACCTTGCGCACCGGGTCTGCTCCCGGCAGCAGCATCCCGAGGATGGCGTGGCCGGACTCGTGGTAGGCGGTCCTGCGCCTGTCCTCGTGCGTCATCATGATCTTGCGCTCCGCCCCGAGCACGATCTTCTCGAGGGCGTCGGTGAAGTCGTTCATCTGCACCTGCGGATGCCCACGGCGTGCCGCCAGCAGGGCGGCCTCGTTCACCAGGTTGCGCAGATCGGCGCCGACCATGCCGGGCGTCGACGAGGCGATCGAGTTGAGGTCGACGTCGGCGCCGAGCGGCACGTGGCGGCTGTGGACCTCCAGGATCGCCTTGCGGCCGACCTGGTCCGGGGGCGATACGGAGACGTGCCTGTCGAACCGGCCGGGCCGCAACAACGCCGGATCGAGCACGTCAGGCCGGTTCGTCGCCGCCACGACGATCACGCCTTCGGATCCCGAGAACCCGTCCATCTCGGTGAGGATCTGGTTGAGCGTCTGCTCTCGCTCGTCGTGTCCTCCGAACGACATCGCTCCGCCCCGGGCCCGACCGATGGCGTCGATCTCGTCGATGAACACGATGGCGGGCGCGCTCTTCTTGGCCTGCTCGAAGAGGTCCCGCACCCTGCTCGCCCCGACGCCGACGACCATCTCGACGAACTCGGAGGCGGCCATCGAGTAGAACGGCACGTTCGCCTCGCCGGCGACTGCCCGGGCGAGCAGCGTCTTTCCCGTCCCGGGCTGGCCGCTCAGGAGCACGCCCCGCGGGATCTGTGCGCCGAGCTTCGTGTACTTCTCGGGGTTGCGCAGGAAGTCGACGACCTCGACGAGTTGTTCCTCAGCCTCGTCGATCCCCGCCACGTCGCTGAAGTCGACCTTGGCACCGTCACCCGCCTCATAGAGCTTCGCCCTCGACCTGCCGAGCCCGCCGAGCCCGCCGAGGCCCTGTGTCGCCCTCCTCGAGACGCTGATCAGGAGCCACACGATCAGGAGCGTCGGGCCGAAGCCGAACAGGAGCTGCTGCCAGACGGGCGCTGCCTGGTCCGGCGGCTCGGCGTTGACGGTGACCTCTTGGTCGATCAGCCTGCGGAGCAGGTCGTCCTCCGCGAACGACGGCCGCTCCGTCTCGAAGCGCGTCGACGTGACCTCGGCGTCGTCGGGCGACGCCACGGCTTCGGCGAAATCCCCCTGGATCGTGTCGCCGGTGGTGACCACCGTCTCGACGTTGGCAGCGTCGAGCTGCTCGAGGAACGTCGTGTAGGGGATCCTGATGCGCGCCTCGGGCGCCAGCAGTGAGTTCGAGATCACCCAGTTGACCACGAGCGACACCAGCAGCACGATCCAGAACCAGCGACCTCCCGGCATCTTGGGGAGTCGCGGGCGCGAGCCTTCGGTCTCTTCGCCGTCCCGGCCGGCAGGCGGCTTGCTGGCAGGCGGTATCGGTCGGTTCGTCATCGCGTTGAACGCTACCGGTTTGTGGCGACGAACACTCCGGCGGGCTCTGGCGTACCGGCGTCGCACATAAGCGACGGACGGACGCAAGAACGGAAAGAGGCCTCAGCCGGCGACGCCTGCCGCCCAGTCGGTGTGGAGGGCGGCATAGACGCCGCCGAGGCTGAGCAGCTCGACGTGGGTGCCCCGTTCGACGAGGCGGCCCTCGTCGAACACGAGGATCTCATCGCTCGCTTCTGCGGTCGAGAGGCGGTGTGCCACCGTGATGCTCGTCCGGCCCTCCGTCAGGTGCTCCATCGCCCTGCGGAGGCGCACCTCGAGGGCGGGGTCGACGGCCGACGTCGCCTCGTCGAGTACCAGCAGGTCCGGGTCGACCATCCAGGCCCTGGTGAGGGCGACGAGCTGCCGCTCTCCGGCAGAGAGCCTGCCCCCCCGCTCGCCAACCGGCGTGTGGATGCCTGCCGGGAGCGTCTCGATCCAGTCGTCGAGCTCGAGTTCACGGAATGCCTGCCTGATCTCGTCGTCCGAGGCGTCGATGTCTCCATACCTGACGTTCTCCGCCACGGTCGAGTCGAAGAGGAAGCCCTCCTGGGGGACGAAGGCCACCCGGCTCCTCAAGCTGTCGAAGCGAACCCGGGCCACGTCGATCCCGCCGATCTCGACGACACCGTCGGAGGGGTCGAGCAGCCTCGTGACGAGCTTGGCGAACGTCGACTTGCCGGATCCCGTTTCGCCGACGACCGCCACCGAGCGCCCGGACTGGATCGCCACGTCGATCTCTCGGAGGACGTCGCCCCCGGTCGGGTAGCGGAAACGCACCCCTCGAAGCGCCAGCCCGAGCGGCCCGGGTGGAAGGTCGAGCCCCTCGTCACCCGGGTCGGCGACGTCGATGTCCCCGTCGAGCACGGTGAGGATCCTCCGCACGCCGGCGGCGGCGGACTGCGCCGAGTCGAGCGTCTCGACGAGGGTCTGGACCGGGTCGACGAGCAGATTGACGAGGAACAGGAAGGCGAGGAGCGTGCCGGCCGAGACTCCGCCGGCGGCGCCGGTGACCACGCCGACGCCGATCACGGCTGCGGTGATGAGGCCGGCGAACAGCTCGGCGCTCGAGAAGAGCATCGCCCCCAGCTTGCCGGTGCGGTACTCGGAGCGGAACTGGGCGTCCAGCACCTCTTCGACCTTCCTGACCGTCTCGTTTTCGGCCCCGTAGGCGCGGATCACCGGCAGACCGGTGATCGCCTCGCTCAGCGCCGCCAGGCTGTCGGCGACGCGGCGCCGCACCACGTCGTGGGCCCGCTGCAGGATGCGCTGGAACCAGACGAGCATGGCGGCGTAGGTGACGACGCCCCCGAGGACCAGCAGCGCCAGCGTCCACCCGTAGAAGAACATCACGACGACCGCCAGCAGAAGCTGGGCGGCACCGATGAGGAGCCCGACTCCACCCCAGTTCATGAAGTCCTGGATCGTGGTGACGTCCGACGTGACCCGGGCCACGAGCGCTCCTCGCCGCTCCGATTCGACGTGGAGCACCGAGAGCGTGTGAATGTGGGAGAACGTCTTGACCCGCAGCTCGGCGAGCCCGCTTGCGGCGGCAGTCGCCAGCCGAATGAGCGCGATGCGCCGTACGAACATCGCCACCACCATGGCAACCAGTGCGACGGCGCCCTTGGCGACGGCTCCGGTTACGTCGACCCCGGCCGGGTCGAGGATCTCGTGGTCCATGATCTGCTGGACGACGATCGGGACGACCACTTGGATGGCCGTGCCGACAACCGCGAACCCGACGGTCCCGAGCAGGCCGCGCCGCAGCGCCGGGGCTTCCTTCAGGGCCCGGCGCAGCGCCTGGGACGTGGTGATCTCCTTGCCCTCGATCACCGCGCCTCCTCGGCCCGTCTCCTGGCGTCGGCGTCGTAGGCGTCGAGGATCTCGGCGTAGCCGGGGACGGTCGCCAGCAACTCGTCGTGATGGCCGTGGGCGACGATCCGGCCGTCCTCGACATAGACGATCTCGTCGGCGAGCAGGATGCTCGATTGGCGGTACGCCACCACCACGATCGTCGACGGCAGCTCGGCGCGCCGGAGCCCCTCGAGGATGCGGGTCTCGACCGAGGGGTCGACCGCAGATGTCGCGTCGTCGAGGATCAGCAGCCGCGGCTTGCGAACCACCGCCCTCGCCAGTGCGATCCGTTGCCGCTGGCCACCCGACAGCGTCGTCCCTCGCTCTCCGAGGACGGTTTCGTAGCCGTGGGGGAGCGCGCCGACGAACTCGTGGGCGTTGGCGAGCCGTGCCGCCGCCTCGATGTCGGCGTCCGAGGCGTGCACCCCGAATCCGATGTTGCCCCGGACGGTGTCGTCGAAGAGGAACGCCTCCTGGGCGACGAACGCCACCTCGCCGGGAAGGGCCGACCGGGCGAAGTCGCGCAGGTCCCGCCCGTCGATGCGAATCGCCCCCGCCATGGGATCCCACAGCCGGGCGAGCAGCACCGCCAGCGTCGACTTGCCAGAGCCGGTCGGCCCGACGACGGCGACGACGCGGCCCGGCTCGATCGTCAGCTCGACTCCTTCGAGGACGAGGTCGTCCCCGGTGTACGAGAAGTCGAGGGTCTCGCTGCCGACCTCGGCGCCGTGTGCCTGGACGGTCGCCGACAGCGAGCCGTACGGGACGACGTCGCGGACTTCGAGCACGGCCTCGACTCGCTCCCATCCGGCCACCGAGTGGGTGAGATCCCAGATGACGAACCCGATGAGCCGCACCGGTATGTACAGGAGCGTGATGAGGTAGACGATCGTGATGAGGTCGCCTGGGCTGATCGCTCCGGCCTGGATCCGCCAGGCGCCGAGCATGAGGAGCACCACACTGCTGATCGATAAGATCCCCTCGACGGCGACCCGGAAGGTGTTCCACCGGGTGTCGACCGTGATGATCGTGTCGCGCAGCTCGTCGGACGCCGCCGCGAGTCGTCGCGTCTCGTATGCCTCGCGACCGAGCGCCTTCACGGTCAGTGCGCCGTCGAAGCTCTCGTGCGCCATCGCTGCCACGTCACCTTGCTGCTCCTGCACCCGCGCGAACTGCGCCTGGGTGCGCCAGCTCCCCCGTAGGTCGGTGGCGACGACGGAGACGAGGATCACCAGGGCGGCGAGCGCCATGACAGGATCGATGAAGAGGATCATCACGACCGACCCGATCAGCAGCAGGGTGGCACCCGTCCCATATGGAAGGGGGGCGAGGATGAAAGTCCCCTGATTGGCGTCCGAGTCGGTGACGGCCAGCAAGTCGCCGGTCGACTGCCTGCTGTACCAGCCGAGCTCGAGCCGGAGCAGGTGGTCGATGAGGCGGTTGCGCACGTCCGCCTTGGCGCGGAACTGGAGGTAGCCGGCGGCGGTGCGCCGCAGCGTGATCCCTGCGGCCTTCCATGTGGCGACGGCGATCACCGCCAACAGGCCGGGCCACAGCCTTCCGGCCGTCGAGGCGCCCTCGTCGAGCACCGGGACGATGAGGCTGTCTGTCACGTTACCGATGACGACCGCGGCGGCGACGATGGCGCTCACGAACAAGGCGGCGCCTGTGACGGCGAGCGCGAAGGCGGCCGGGTGCATGCGAACGAGCAGTGCGACGAGGCGGGCGCCGCGTCGCATCGATTGGCGGAAGGTCGGGGAGTCCGGCACAGCCGTTCGATGCTAGGAGGGTCCGGTGACAGCAGAGACGCCGCTGTTGACGCCGTCGGGGATGTTCAGCCGCCTCGAGGCGCCGCCACCCTCCCGCGCCAACCCGCCCAGCTCGATCGGCGCCGAGCTCGACGTCGCCGACGAAGGCTCGCCCTAACGTGGCCACAATGCTCCCCATCTCGTTCCTGTCGGACTTCGGGCGTGCCGACGAGTTCGTCGGCGTGGTCCACGGCGTCATCGCCCGGATCGCCCCGGAGGTGCGCGTCATCGACGTCGGCCACGACTTCCCGCGGGGCGACGTGCGCGCCGGGGCTCTGGCGCTCCTAAGGGCCATCCAATACCTCCCGCACGGTGTCGCCCTCGCCGTCATCGACCCCGGGGTGGGCACTGCCCGCAGGGCGATCGCTGCCCGCACCGAGTGGGGGACCTTCGTCGGACCGGACAACGGACTGCTCGCCCCGGCGGTCGCAATGGTCGGCGGCGCCGACCTGATCGTCTCGATCGACAATCCCGACCTGCGCCTTCCCGCCGAGGGTGCCACATTCCAAGGCAGGGACGTCTTCGCCCCGGCTGCGGCGGTGCTCGCATCCGGCGAGGTGCCGATCGAGGAGCTCGGGCCTGAGCTCGGCCCCGAGGGCGTGACTCCGTTGATGATGCCGCTCGTCGAGAACGAGCCGGGCATCGTGCGAGGCGAAGTGCTGTGGATCGACCACTTCGGGAACGCCCAGACGAACATCGCGCCGAGCGACCTGGAGCTGACGGGCGCCAGACCGGGGGAGGCCGTCACCCTGCGCATCGGCGCCATCGAGCATGCGCTCATCTGGGTGGCCGCCTACGGGGACGCCGGCCCGGGCGACGGCCTCATCCATGTCGACTCGTACGGGCAGATCGCCATCGCGGTGCGCGACGGGCGCGCCGACTCCTCGTATCCGGTGGAGGAGGGGATGGCGGTGACGCTGCTGGCCCGAGGGAGCGAGACCCCGATTCAGCGGATCGCCCCCGTCAGGTAGAGGCGCCACAGGAAGGCGGCGACGATGAGAGCCATGAGGACGAGCAGGACGATCGAGGTGACTGGTCGCATCCCGGAGCGACGTTAGGGGATGTTCCGCCGAAGCAAGCCGACGCTGCCCGCCGGATTGACCCTGGTGACCCGCCGGGCGTGCGGGCTCTGCGAGGAGGCTCTGGGGGCGATCGGCAGGGTCGGCGTTGCCGGTCCGGTCGCCATCGTCGACATCGCCGAGCACGCCGAGCACGCCATGTTCGATGAGCGGCTTCCCGTCCTCCTCGACTCGGCAAGCAACGTGCTGGCGGAGGGCAGGATCACCGAACGGCAATTGCGGGCGATCGCCAGATCGCTGGTGTGAGGTCGGGAGCGACCGTACCGAGTGGCCCTATTCCGGGCGCCGAGGCCCGGCCTATCCTCACCGAGCGTGAAGGGCGACATTCCTGCGGCGACCGTCTCGAGGCTCCCCGTCTATCTGCGGAGCCTCGGCGACCTGCCGCCGAGCCAGGACACGTGCTCATCCGAGCAACTCGCCTCGATCGCCGGGGTGAACTCGGCTCAGGTGCGCAAGGATCTGTCCCACCTCGGCTCGTACGGAACGCGCGGCGTCGGCTACCACGTCGCCGACCTACGAGAGCAGCTTCGCCACGCCCTCGGGCTCACCAGGGGATACGCCGTCGCCATCATCGGCGCCGGCAACCTCGGCTCGGCCCTCAGCAACTACGCCGGGTTCGGATCGTGGGGGTTTGGTGTCGCCGCCATCTTCGACAACGACCCTGCGAGGGTCGGCGAGCTCGTCGGAGGCCTCGCGGTCGAGCCGCTCAGCCACCTCGAGGAAATCGTCGCCGAACGTGGGATCACGATCGGGATCATCGCCACGCCGGCAGGGGCGGCCCAGGAGGTGGCCGACCGGCTGACGAAAGCCGGGGTCCGCTCGATCCTCAACTTCGCCCCGGCCGTCATCCACGTCACCGACGGGGTCGAGGTCCGTAGGGTCGATCTGTCGACTGAGCTCCAGATCCTCACGTTTCACCAGCAGCGGTGACCGCGGCGCCCTTAGCGCCGGGGGCGCTGTCTGCGCCCCGCGGCGACCTCGGCGCCGTTCAGACTTCCTCGTCTGCCTTCTCGTAGCGATCGAGGGCGGCGACGAACATGAAGAACAGGATGGCCGAGCCGAGCATCGCCGCGATGGCCGGGATCCTGATCTGGAAGGCGTTGAGGCCTTCGAGCACGGCGGGACGCAGCCCGCGGGGGGCGTAGACGACGAACAGGAGGCTGCCGATGACGAGCCACCCGAAGGTGGCCGCACCGGTGATCAGGAAGGCGAGGCGGCTGCCCAGGTTCGTGGAGAGGACGAGGAATCCGGTTCCGACGAAAGCGACGACCGAAACGATCGCGATGAGGATGCCGCGAGCGGCGATCGAGAACTGTGTGATGTCCCCCGCCTCGTCGCGTCGCTTGAACACCCCGTCGTAGGCGTCTCCGAGGAGGCCGCGGGCCGCGGGGATGAACGACAGCACGGTCACGACGATGAGGGCGACGCCGAGCTTCTCGAGCCTGGTGAGGCCCTCCTGGCGAGCCGCCACCTCGAGGACTTGTGCTCGGAACCTCTCCCTCATCGGTTTCACAGCGACCTCTCGAATGCGACGATCAGCTCGATGTCTCGCTGGGTGAGCACCTGGCCGAAGCCGGGCATCCGCCCCGTCCCCAGCCCGTTGATGCCGTAGTTCTTGCCGAACTCACTACCGCCGGTGACGAACGTGATGTGGGTGGCAGGGTCCGGGAACTGAAGGAGCGCCCTGCCATCCTCGAGCGACGGTCCCCACGCCCCCGAGCCGGGCGCCTGCTGGAACGCCACGCCGGCGCTGTAGCCGGCCGTGTGGCATCTGGCGCAGTAGGCGTTGAAGAGGCCGAAGGCGCGCCTTGCATCCTCTGTCGTCAGCGTGCTCTCATTCCCTTCCTCGTCGTGGACGGCGACGTCTGTGCCCTCCATCGCGGTGAGCACGTCGTCGTAGTCGACCTCCCACGCCGCGATCGCCTTGGCGTCCTCGAGGAACTCGATCCTCGACTCGACGCCGCCGAGGAAGACATCGTGACGATCCGTCGTCACGCTGAGGGTGAGCCGTGACGTGTCGAGCTCGGTGAGGAACGTCTCAGCTGCCTCGAGGTCGGCGATCGGGATCGCATCCGTGGTCTCGTTCGTGAATCCGTCGTCCGTCCTGAACGTGACTCCGTAGTCATCCACCGCTACGAGGTTCACCTCCAGCTCCTGGTCTCCGTCGTCGTTCGTGGTTGCCGACACCTGGCGGGTGACCACGGTTTCGTGGACGACCATGGCGATCTCCGTCAGGCGGCGCTCGGCGGCGTCGGCGAGCCCGTCGCGGTCCGTGTCGGCTCCGGCGCCGATGCACGACTGGCCGACGAGCGTCGCCGACCGGTCGGTGCAGGTCCCGTCGTCCGCGAAGAGTGCCCTGATCTCGGCCGGGAAACCCTCGATCGTGGCGAACTTGTCGGGCGCATCGTTGACGTCGTCGCGTTGGGCCAGCTGTTGCGCCAGCAGCAGGTCGACGACGTCTTCTCCGTTGACGATCCTGTCGAGGGCGATCTGGACGGCGTTGTCGATCCTGAGCAGCGCCTCGTCCTGCGAGAGCTGCAGGTTGTGGAGAAAGGCGAGGACCTGGTCGATCT
This sequence comes from Acidimicrobiia bacterium, assembly GCA_036396535.1. Taxonomy (NCBI): domain Bacteria; kingdom Bacillati; phylum Actinomycetota; class Acidimicrobiia; species Acidimicrobiia bacterium. Next base: position 18,910 of record DASWKR010000060.1, read on the forward strand.
CCTGGACCGTCATCGATCCTCCGCCCTCGAGACCGGCAGGCGCCATCGGGGTGCCGTCACGCCCATACGTGATGACGGTGCGCACCTCGTCCTCGGTGAAACGGAAGAAGACGTCGTCGAGGGCCGGCGCCAGCCACGACGTGTTGATGCCGCTTCGCCTCTCGAGGAAGGGAGCGGCACCGCCTCCGGCCGTCGGGCCGTGGCAGTTGACGCACGCGAACTCGGTGAACCACTCGGAGCCCGCCTCGATGTCCTTCTCGGCGAACTTCTCGGCTGCCCCCGCCTGTCTCCCGGACTCGTTCACGTAGTAGACCGGGAGCACGACCGCCAGGACCGCTGCCGACACGACTGCGGACGTCAGCACCCGATTGAGCCTGGTGGACTCGAGCACCTCGTCCGGGACTCCCGGACGGAGGTTCAGCGGCGTCTCCTCCTGGCGTCTGGCTCGGCGCCTGGCGTTGATGACGATGTACCCGACCCACCCGAGGAGGGCGGCGAGTGCCAGCGTGAGCACCACCGAGCCGAGCCCGACGTTGCTCGGCCCCACCGGGGCTTCCTCCTCGACCGCGAGGATCAGCGGGGCGGCTGCGAAGAAGGCCTTGTCGTGCATCACACGCAGGACGGGCCCTGGGGATATGTCGCCGTCTTGTTCTTGGAGCGAGGTGTCTGGAAGATGGCACCCGTATTGACGACGAGCTCGCCGGCGTCAGTCAGGGACACCTCGAACCGGTCGAGGTTGCGGGGTGCCGGGCCTGCCTCGTATTCGCCGTGGAAGTTGTAGCGCGATCCGTGGCATGGGCACTCGAAGCCCTGCGAAGGGACGCATGAAGGCACCCGGCACCCGAGGTGGACGCACCTCTGCCACAGCGCCATCAGCCCCGGTTCGCCTCCGCCCGCCCCCACCAGGACGGGCAGGTCCTCGAAAGAGCTCCCCGCCATCTCGTCCTCCGGAAACGAGATCAGCCATGTCTGGGCGGCGGCCACGAACTTCGGCACGACGGTCCCATCCGGTTGGACGATCTCCGTCCTGAGGTCTTCGAGGGTTCCGACGTTGAAGGACGTACCGAACCCGCCTTTGAGCTTCGGCCACAAGAACGCCAGGAAGCTGATGGTGAGGCCGCCCATGAACGCCCCGCCGAACAGGCCGAGGAGCGCCCGGTTGAGGAAGCGTCGGCGCGTGACGTCGAACTCGTCGGCGGAGATGTCGACCTTCTCGAGGAGCCGGTCGACGGGTGGCGCCTCTCTCTCACCAACTCCCTCAGTCTCTTCCTCGAGCTCGGTCTCCTCGCGCACCAGAGTCGCAACACCACCTGAGGCGGCGGCGATCCTGGCCTGGCGTTCCGCCCTGGCGGCCATGTCCCTGGCTGCCGCCTCCTTGTCGAACTCGCCTGTGATCGGGCCCGCCGCCGCCCCGCGCCGAACCGCCACGGTGAGGATGCCGCCGGCGACGAGCACCGCCGCTGCGATGAGCCCGATCACGAAGATTGTCGTTGATTCCATCACTGCCTCAGAAGTCGAAGAAGATGCCTGCGTCCCACGGGAACGTGAAGTTGAAACCGGGGCCCCTGAAGAACGAGCCGTAGATCGTGAGGATCGCAGACGCGAACACGAAGAAGCTGAAGATCATGATCGCCAACTTCCTGTCCGAGGGGCGAACCGACGGGTTCCTGTCGATGTACGGCACGATCGCCAAGCCGGCGAGGCCGAATCCCGGGATGATGACCCCGGCGACCTGCGGATCGAAGTACGAAAGCAGCTCCTGCAGGCCGAGGAAGTACCAGGGGGCTTTCGAAGGGTTCGGCTGGGCGTTGAAGTTGGCGAACTCGAGCAGCGGAGCGTCGACGAACACCGAGAACACGAAGACGGCGGCAGTGCAGATCATCAGAGCGACGAACTCCACTGCGACGAGGTGGGGCCACGTCGAAACCTTGTCGGTCGGCTCGGCCTTGACCTGCTGGATTGCCCCTGCCTTGACGACCGTGAGGAGCCGCTGCGTCCTCACGCCCTCCGGAATCGCCGGAGCCGCCGCCGGGGCGGTCGCAGCAGCCGCTCCGCCTCCGGTCGCCGCCGCGGCGGGCGCCGCCACAGCCGGTGCAGATGCTTCCCCTGCGATCGCAGGTGCGGGCTCGCCCGAGTGGCGCGCTCGCGCCAGTGCGGCCCTGCGGAGCAGCGAGGCCGGAACGCCGTACTGCTCGGACTCTGCCGAGAGGTCGCGCGCCGGACCAGAAGGGGCCGCCTGGACAGCCGGTGCGTCGGCGGCCGGGGCCTCTGCCGGCGGGGCCTCTGCGGGCGGCGTCTCGGCCGCAGCGACGGGAGGCTCCTGAACGGAGGCGGCGGGAGATTCTTGGACGGCCTCGCCTTCGGAGGGGGGAGCGTCTCCTCGCATCTCGGCGAGCACCTCGCTGACGGTGCGTCCCTCCGCCCTGGCTCTCGCCTCGGCGCTGCGGCGCAGTATGTGCTCGGGTATCTCAGCCATGCCTCGACCTCACAACGGCCCCGAGATGCCGCCGTCTTTGCGAACTCGCCAGAAGTGGACCGCCATGAAGATGACGATCACGAACGGCAGGAACAGGACGTGCAACACGTACCAGCGAAGCAAGGTGTCCGGCGTGATCTGGACGCCGCCGATCAGCGCGAACGACACCTGCGCTCCGAATACAGGGGTGTAGGCCGCCATGTTCGAGCCGACGGTCACGGCCCACACCGCGAGCTGATCCCAAGGGAGGAGGTAGCCGGTGAACGAGAGCAGCAGGGTGAGGAGGAGGAGCACGACGCCGACGACCCAGTTGAACTCCCTGGGCGGCTTGTACGCGCCGTGATAGAAGACCCGTGACATGTGGAGGAACACGGTCAACACCATGGCGTGGGCTCCCCACCGGTGCATGTTCCTCACGACCTGGCCGAACGCAACGTCTGTCGAGAGCGCCTGGATGTCCTGGTAGGCGGCCGGCGAGGTGGGCCGGTAGTAGAACATCAGGAAGATCCCGGTGATGGTCAGCAAGATGAACAGGAAGAAGCTGAGGCCGCCGAGGCACAACGTGTAGGACAGCCGGACGCTGTGCCGTTTCACCTTCACCGGATGGAGGTGATACAGAACGTTGTTCATGATGACGTAGGAGCGGTTGCGAGGGCTGTCGGTGTAACCGTGCCTGAAGGGGGAGCCGGGGCGGAAGATCGAGCTCCACGCCTGGCTCTGACGGATGTGATCGCCCACGTCGGCGAGCCGCTCCTTGAGGCCGACCCTCCCGTCTCCGTTGCCGTTGGCCAATTGCCCTCCTCAGACCCTCGTTCGCCGGAGAGTGCGGGGAACATACCCGGCAGGGAACCTCGTGGCGAGGAGCGGTCCGCTCTCCGCCCGTGCCCCTGAGCCCTCTCGGGTCCTTCCCTGCATCCTCCTGAGTCTCACGCGCCCGAGGCGCTCGTCCAAAACGACCGCGCTCACCAACGCATGCCGTACGAGTAACCGTTCTTGAAGTCCCGCTGGCCCGTGTTGTACTCCCAGGGAGCCATGCCGAACTGCTCTGCCTGCTCGGCGAGCGACCCGGCGAACTTGCCGAGCGTGATGACCCCCGTCGGGCACCGGTCGACGCACAGCGCGCACCTGGTGCACTCGTCTTCGTCGACGATGAAGAACCCGAAGTTCTCGGCGTTGTCACCCGGGTTCTCGACGTTGGCCCCCTCGGCGATGGCGTCGAGCGAGAGGTAGTGGATGCACTTCCACGGGCAGATGTCGACGCATCCCTCGCACAGGATGCACTCCGACTGGTCGATGTGGAGGAACTGCTTCGGTCTGACCGCGGCAGTGAGATAGGCACCGTCGACCGCCGTCAATTGGTAGTCGTCGCGCATCGGAGGAGTCTCGAACCAGACCTCGTTCGCCATGCCTACCTACCCACCTTCGTGAGCGGGCGCCCGTAGGTGGACACCGGAGCGGGCGGAGGGGCGGTCTCGACGCGCTTCGACCTCTCCTGCCACTGGTACATGCCGACGGCGATGATCCCGGTCACGACGACGACGTAGCCGCCGGCGATGGCGTCCTTGAGGACCGCGGCGCTGATCTTCACCTCGTTGTTGAGGACGAGGGCCTCGGGGACGGTGAGGATGATCTTCTGGGGGGTCCACTCCCAGACGGCCTGGGTCAAGGTCAGCCATTGGTTCGGGATGATCCCGAAGAGGATGATCATGAGCGTCGTGAAGACGGATGCTCCGATGGCAGCCCTGGCCCACGTCATCGGGCGCTTGTAGAGGAAGCCGATGGTGATGCCTGCCAGCATGGCGAGCCCTCCGCCGAGCGAGACCGTCTGGCCGATGAGGGTCCACAGCCAGCCGCGCGGGATGTTCGGGTAGATCTCGGCGTTGAAGGCGTTCACGGGGGGCAGGCTCGTGAAGTGTGAGAAGAGCGCCCCTCCGATCGTGACGGCGAGCCCGCCCACGATCAGCCCGACGCCGATGAGCTCGTTGCGTCGCAGCTCGCCTGGTTCGGCCTGTGGCATTGCCTGTCCTCGGTCGGTCGGACTCCCATTGTAAGTGGTCGCGCCGGCCTCGAAGTGACCGTAAGGGGTGCCCACTGCTGTGCGAGAAGCGGTCCGGCGATGCTCCGGGTCGTTCCCCGCGCGCAGGCCTGTGTTCAGGTGCCGTTCTGCGAGAAGTGCATCCAATCCTTCAGGGAGTTCCAGTCCCCGCCCCATTCCCATCCGATCGAGGCGAAAGCATCGAAGACGGCGTCGCCCCGCTCGATCATGCCGGGCCGCAGGCGTGACCGATCGACGTACGACGAGGACAGCTCCGGGAGCACGAGGTCGCCCTTGATGTACGGGTTGTGGAAGGGATTCACGTCGATGGCGAGACCGAAGGCGTGCTGCGACCACGACGTGCCACCGGTTGCCGGTCTGCATTCGAAGGATCCCGTGACGTTGCCGTCGCCCGTCGGCGGGGCGTCGAGCTCGTCGACGGTCAAGACCCTCATCTGCTCGATCGGGTAGCCGGCCGCGAAGAGCGCCTCGAAGACGGAAACGACGCCGTCCGCCACCGAGGCGTTGACGATGATCTCGCCGGTGTGGACGACCCCGTCGAACCCGTGGTGCGTCACCGTGAGATACGCCAGGTCGGAGGCGGCGACGGGACATTCGTCCTGCCAGGTCGACCGGGCGAGCACGTCGGCCGGCACGGGCCCGCTCGTCGCTGCGAACTCGTCCGCGTCGGGCCGCGGGAGGTGGTCGATCGTCTCGAAAGCCCGGTTCTCCAGCTCGGGCGGGGTTGGCTGGGCGATGCCGAAGCCGTCCGGGCGCTCAGGCAGGACACGGCTGCCGAGCCACTCTGGCCGGGCGTGCGGCGACTCGGTCGTCGTCGCTGCCGGGACGGTGGTCGTCGTGGTCGTCGGTGGCGGCTGGGTCGTCGTCGAAGCCGGGGCCGTGCTGGTCACGGTCGGGAGCGGCCCGAGAGTCGCCTGCGGCCCGGTCGTGATCGTCGCGCCGGCAGTCGAGCACGCCGCCAGCCAGGCGAGCCCGGCGACGGCGACGGTTGTGCGCATAGGTGAACGGTAACGATGCCTCCGACTTGTGCGGTTCGCTTCGTCGCAGGGTCGGCGGCGCCGGCGGATCGCCGCCGTAGTGGGTTGCGTGAGCCGCCCAACTAACCTGCCGAACCGCATGGCCCGAATGCGGATCGATCTCGTGGGAGGGAACGGGCAGGCGTGACTACGACGGCTGAAACGCTCGAGGCGGAGGCACCCGCCCCCGAGCCGTTCCACGATCACACCGACAGGGCAGTGAAGGCGCACCTCCAGGCGTCCCTCGTGCTCTTCGCCGTCGGCCTGCTCGGTCTGGTGGTGCTGGCGGTCAAGTTGATCGAGCCGGAGTTCCTCGGAGGCGTCGCCTTCCTGTCGTACGGCCGCATGCAGCCGATGGTGACCAGCCTCCTCCTGTACGGCTGGCTCACGATCGGGCTGTTGGGAGCCGTGTGGTATGTGGTTCCTCGGGCGACGGGCGCACCACTGCACGGTGAGCGGTTGGCCCTCGTCTCGCTCGGTCTCGTGACGCTCGGGCTCCTGGCAGGCGTCGCCGGCATCGGAGCCGGCCTCTCCGAGGGCCGCCGCTATCTCGAGATGCCGATCTGGGCAGACGGCATCGTCGCACTCGGCCTCGTCGCGGCAACGGTCGTCGTCACCAGGACGGTGCAGGGGGGAGACGTCAAAGCGCTCTCACCGGTCCAGTGGTACCTGGTCGCCGCCGTGCATTGGCTGCTCTTCATCCATGTCGTCGGCAACATCCCCGGGCTCACCGGCCTCAGCAGCATGTTCCAGGAGAGCTTCTTCAGGGCGGGCCTCGTCGGGCTGTGGGTGGGCGCCGCCGGCGTCGGGGTGACGTACTTTCTGATTCCCCGCCTCACGGGCCGCCCCGCTTTCACGGCGACCCAGATGTCGGTGCTCGGCTTCTGGTCGCTGGCGTTCCTGTGGGCTCTGACCGCTCCCGCCGAGCTGACGTACGGCCCGGGAGGCGACTGGCTCGACACCATCGGTATCATCTTCTCGATCTGCCTGTTGGTCGCGGTCCTCGTGATCCTCGCCGACATCGTCACGGCGATGCGGGGCATGTGGCACCGGGTCGGCGACAGGCTCACCCTCCGCCTGCTGATGGCGGGAGCCGTCTGTTTTGCGATCCTCCCCCTCCTCAACCTGATCGTGGCGCTGCGGTCCTCGAACACCGTCGTCGGCTACACGGATTGGGGCGGTGCGTACGAGTCGCTCGCCGTGCTGGGCGCCGGCTCGCTGTGGCTGGCTGCCTGGGTGAGGCACGCCGCGCCGGAAGTCCTCGGCAGGCCGAGCGGGTTCGGCTCGTTCCACTACGTGGCGTCGCTCACCGGACTCGCATTGGTCGTCGGATCGCAGCTCTTGGCGGGCGCCGTCACCGGGTTCACCTGGGCGGCGGCAGCCAACTCGGCGAAGTTCATCAATGCCGGGGACGGGTGGCTCAACACGGCAGCCACACTCGAGCTCCCGCATGCATTCCGGGTGACCGGCGTCGCCGTGTTCACGGCAGCCCAACTGGCGTGGATCGTCGCCAGCTTCGGAGGAATCGCCAGGCCCGGGGCCGTTGCGGCGTTGGCGGCCCAGGATGACAGTCCCGAGCCCGAGGTGACGCAGGAGCTGCTCCTGGCCCGTCCCCTCGGCCTGGGCCGGCTCCGCACCGGCTACGTCGGGCTGTTCGCCGTGGCGGCCCTGTTCGCACTGGTCCTCCCGTCGCTCGATCAGCCCCAGGCCGAACCCACGCGCCTCGCCGACGCCCATCGCTACTACCCGGATGGTGCTCCGGCGACGATCGGCCGCCAGGTGTTCATCGCCGAGGGCTGTGTTGCGTGCCACACGCAATCAGTACGTCCGATCGTCACCGACGTCGGGCTCGGCGCTGTGAGTCAACCGGGCGACTACGCAAGGGAAACGCCCGTCCAGGTCGGCTGGGTGCGGCTCGGCCCCGACCTGATGCACGCCGGCTCGCGCGACCTGACGTCGGGTGCCAGCTTCGTCACGGACCACCTCGCCGACCCGCGGCGGTTGCGGCCGTGGTCGATCATGCCGAGCTACGACTACCTCAGCGATCGTGATCTGAACGCCCTCGGCGCCTACATCGCCGGCCTGGCGAGCATCGCGGATGGGGAGGAGTGATGGACGAGCTGCTGCGGCAGGTCGCGGACGAGACGGGCGTGCCGGCCGACCTGCTGAGTCGCGCCGCCGCGGCGCGAGCCAAAGCGCTCGGCGTCGAGACGGCCGAGCTGGTCGCGTCGTGGGCCGGAGCAGAAGCTCCTCCACCTGCACAACCGGCGGCTCCTGCAGCTCCTGCGGAGCAACCTGCAGCCGAGGCGGCGCCCGAGCAGCCACAGCCGGCTGTGCCCGCCCCCGACCAAGCCGTGACGGCACAGCCGGACACTGCGCCGCAGGTCGAGGTGCTCGAGCCGGAGGCAACGGCGCCGGAGGCGGAGGCGGAAGTGGAGCCCGGGCCCGCCGGCCTGTTGAGCTCTTTCCCGACGTGGCTGGCGGCCGCCTTCATCATCATCCCGAGCATCGCGGTCCTCTATGCGTTGCTCACGCCGAACGCCCCTGAGTGCGGCACGGCGGGGCAACTCGCCATCGATCCTGTGAGCGGTGCGGCCGTGAACTGCGACGGGACGGCGTACGGCGTCGACATCGTCAACTTCTTCACGATCGGCCGCGAGGTCTACGACGCTCGGTGCGTCTCCTGCCATTCCGCAGACGGCTCGGGCGGCGCAGGGCCCGCCCTGCGCAGTGGCTCCGTGCTCACGACCTTCAACGCCGGGAACTGCATCGCCCACATCGATTGGGTGGCACTCGGGACGGCGGGCTGGCCTGCCGAGCATGGCAACACCTACGGCGACAACAACAAGCCAGTCGGCGGCAGCGGCGCCCAGATGCCGGGATTCGAAGGGCAGCTGACGCCTGAGGAGATCCAGGCGGTTTCCCTCTACGAGCGAGTGGCGTTCGGTGGCCAGCCGCTTCCGGAGGCCGAGGTGGATTGCGGCGCGGTAGAGAGCGGCGTGGTGGCGGCCCCGTGAGCCGGCCCAGCTAACTCGTCATCGCACGTACCATTTTCTGCGTGGATCGTGCTCGGCCGCTGCTCTTGGTGTTGTCCCTGCTCGCCGGCGCCTGCACCGCCGATCAGCGGTCCGACGCAACCGTCCCACCGACGACCCAGGTGGCGGCGCCGACGACGGTCGCTCCCGTGCCGACCACGACGACGACCGCCCCGCCGACCACGAGGCTCGAAGAGCAGCGCCTGTGGGCGTTCCCCGGGCCGGAGCACTACGAGGGCGACGTCCTCACTCTCCAACTGCCCCTCGGCGACTTCGGGACACACGAGCTTGGGCCGACGACGCTCACCATCGACGGCGAGACGGCGCCGGTGCGGGCGATCCTCGAGAGCGACCCGCTCCTCGGCTGGTACGTCGTCTTCCCGGACGCCTTCGACACTGCCGGCGAGGTCGGCCGTCACGAGGTGATCGTCACCGCAGAGATCGATGGCTCCCGTCGCCGCGTCGGAACCGGGATCGAGGTGCTCAGCGCCTCCCGCCGTCCCGCCCAGGAGTCCACGGCCACCTGGGACTTCGTGCAAACCGAGTGCTGCGTGCTCCGCTACCTCACGGACAGTGCCGCCGCTCGGGATCTCGACGCCGTAGCGGAGCTCCTCGACGACAAGGCTGCGTTCGTCGAGAAACGCTTCGAGCGCCCCCTCCCCGAAGTCGACATCACGCTCATCGACGTGCTGTGGGGCAACGGCGGCTACAGCGGCACCGAGGTGGTGGTGTCGTACCTCGACAGGGACTTCGGGCCGCGGGATGCCGAGGTGGTCGGGACGACACTTGCTCACGAGCTCACGCATTGGATGACAGACGACCTCGAGCAGAGCATCCTCCCCTGGCCGCTCGAGGAGGGGATCGCCGTCTATGTCACGGGCGGCCACTTCAAGCCGGAGGACATCGCGGCTCGTACCGGTGCTCTGCACGCCCTCGGGCACTTCGTGCCTCTCGCAGAGTTCCTCGACGATTTCGACGAGATGCAGCACGAGTCACGCTACGTCGAGGCGGCCGGCCTCGTCGATTATCTCGTGGAGCGGTTCGGTTGGGACCAGTTCATCGAGTTCTACTCATCTACCGTGCGGGCACGCTCCAACTCGTTGTGGTTCGATCGGGCTGCCCAGGTCACCTTCGGCTCGGGCATCGCCGAGCTGTCGACTGGTTTCGCGGAATGGGCGGCCGGCCAGGACCCGGAGCCCGAGCTCGACGACCTGAGGCTCACTATCGCTCTGCAGGAAGCGAGGAGAGCGTTCCAGGTCAGCTTCGCCCCGTACCAGAACTACTTCGTCTTCGACTCCGTCCGCAGCGCAGGGCAGCCGGCGGTGGCGCTGCGGGAGGCTCGCGACCCGGGCAACGTCGCAGCAGAGGCGCTCATCGGCTGGGCGCAGAAGCTGATGGCGGAGCGCCGGTCGGCCGAGGCGGCCCCAGTCGTCGAGCAGATCGAGTCGATCGTCGAGACGGGGCGCATCGACGGCGGGCTGGGGTCGCAGGTGCTCTCCGTCGCCGAGCGGCTCGACGAGAGCGGTTACGAGCTCCTCGAGTTCGAGATACGCGACGGGAGAGCCGTCGCCGTGGCGACGCGCCTCGCGCCCGATCGCGAGCAGTTCACATTCGAGATGCGGGCCGACGGGTCGGTCGACGTCGACGACCTGCCGGATCCGGTCGCCATCTCGTGATGGGGTCGGAGCAGTGGCCCGCCCCGCAAGCCCTAATGTCACCGCCATGACCTCGCCGGACGTCCTCGTCGTCGGAGGCGGACCTGGTGGCGCGGCCGCGGCGTACTGGCTCGCCAAGGCCGGGCTCTCAGTCCTCGTCGCCGAAAAGAAGGCGTATCCGCGGGACAAGACGTGCGGTGACGGGCTGACCCCCCGCGCCGTGAAGCAACTCATCGACATGGGATTCGACTTCGACGTTCCCGAGTTGCACCGCATCACGGGCCTGCGCGCCTATGCAGGGGATCTCACCATCGAGCTCCCGTGGCCCGAGCATTCGATCTACCCGAGTTGGGGCGCCGTCATCCGACGCGCCGACCTCGACATGCAGGTCGCCACGCTGGCGGAGAAGCAGGGCGCCATCGTCAGGCAGCGTACGGAGGCCGTCGCCGTCGTCGAGTCGGGGCGGCTCGCCGCAGTCGAGCTGAGGGAAAAGGACGGCGACCGCGACGTCGTCACCGACGTCGTCACGCCGAAGGTGACCGTCATTGCAGACGGCTCCCTCTCCCGCTTCGGCAGGGCACTCGGCACGAGCCGGCGCCGTGACTACCCGTACGGCATGGCCATCAGGGCTTACTACGAGAGCTCCAACTCGAAGGACTCGATGCTGGAGAGCCAGCTCAACATCCTCGACGCCGAGGGACGGACACTCCCCGGCTACGGCTGGATCTTCCCGCTCGGCGACGGCACCATCAACGTCGGCGCAGGTGTCCTGTCGAGCTTCAAGGGCTGGAAGGACGTGAACACGTCTCGCGTGCTCGACGCCTACGTTGGCAGCCTGCCCGGCTACTGGGAGGTCACGGCCGAGTCGCAACTGACGCGCCCGGTCGGGGGCAAGCTGCCGATGGCGCTGTCGGTGGGCCCGAGGGTCGGATCGAACTGGATCGCGATCGGCGATGCGGCAGGGGCCGTCAACCCGTTCAACGGCGAGGGCATCGACTACGCGTACGAGACGGGCCGGCTGGCGGCGGTGCACGTCGGACGAGCGATCGGCTCTCGAGACATGTCGCTGCTCCATCGCTACAGCCAGGCGCTCGAGGACGAGTACTCCGACTACAACAGGGTCGCCAGGGCATTCGTGATTGCGATCGGCAATCCCAAGGTGATGAAGACGCTGACCAGGCTCGGTCTGCGCTCCCGCCCGCTCATGGAGTGGGTGCTCAAGGTGATGGCGAACCTCCTCGAACCGGAGGACCAGGGGATGAGCGAGCGGGTCTACCATGCCATCGAGCGGGTCGTGAAGGTAGGCCCCGACCCATTGCTGAAGCCCTGAGTCACTCCGGCCGATCCGCAGGGACGCCCCAGCCACCACCGAAGAATGCGTGCCCGTCGACCGTGAGCGATGGGCTTTTCGACCCATTGCCATCTTCTCCCTCGCCGGTACGCTGACACGTGCAGACGGCGGGTCAGCTGTCGCAGGGGCTACACGGAGGGGGAAGCCATGCGCTTCGAGCGCGTGCGTATGCGTCGTTGGACATTTCTCGTGATCCTCGCGTTGGTTTGCGGCGGCCTTGCCGAGTGGGCGCCGCCCAGAAGTCCGGCAAGATCCATCCCTGCGCGTCGAACCGCACCGCCACAACGACGAGGTGCACGTCGTGTAGAACCGGCGGGGCCGCCGCGGCAAGCCCCGGGACGGCTGCGCTGATACGACGTGTCCTGATGGGACGAACTCGGATGCGAACGGTGGGACCTGTCTGGGTCACCTGACCCATAACCGGGCTGAGGTGCCGGGAAGGCGGGGGTCAGAGCCTCCGACCGGCCGGGCCGACGTCACGGGGGTGCGTTCGCTCGTGGGGGGAGGAGCCGACGCCGTTGCGGTGGTGTCGCGGGGTCGAGGGTGTAGCCGCGCAGGTGAACCACGACGTGGTGGTGATACCAGCACAGCGTGGCCAGGTTGTCGGCGTCGTGGCTGCCACCCTCAGACCACGGGATGACATGGTGAGGTTGGAGGCGGTAACGCGACGAGCACCCCTCGATCGCGCAGGCACCGTCGCGCCACACAACGAACCTGCGGACCGCTCCCGGGATGGCCCGCTGTGACCTGGTCACAGTGACCGGACGACCGCCGTCGCCGATCCCGACGACGTTGACCCCGGCGGTGCAAAGGAGCATCTCGAGGGTGGCCGGCCCGACCCGCGGACCGGCGGCGACCTCGGCGCCTGCCTCGCCCCGGGTGTCCGCTGCCAGAGCGGCGTCGACACCGTCACGGCAGGCACCCGCGGACCACCCATCCCCGGCTCACCGTCGAGTGAGTCCTCGGCGATCGAAACCAGCGCATCCGCCAACCTGGCGCCCCGCGACTCGCCGCCAGGAAACGACGGCAACTCATCCGAACGCTGATACACCGCCTTCTCCAAGGTGGCGAAATCGAAACCGGGGAGCTCCCCCCACGCCCGCCCCGACGACCGGTCGAGGCTCGGCTGCATCGCCAGATGCCGCCCGGCGGCGACCTGGCGCTCGTCACGGCGAGTGACACGACGGTGACGACCGGCCAACCTGCCCACCCCGGCGATATCGAAGCCACCGGAAGCGACGAGCAGATCGGCGTCACCGCCCGCAGCCGCCAAGCGACCCGTGGCGACCGCTCGGTCGAACGACACGTCCCCGACCATCAGCGCCTCCCAAACCTCCGGCACGCCAGTCAAGATCTTCATCGCACGGGTCAGCGAACGAGCCGATTCGTGAGACACGTCACAGCGAGCCGCCACCCAATCCTCCAAAGACCGGGCACCGTCGACCTGCTGAACCTGGGCCGCATCCAACCCCCGCAACAACTCGAGCTGCCTGGCCCGCAAGCGCCCGACGATCCGCTCACACGCCACCAACTCCTCCTCGAGCGTGTCAACCGACGTTTCACTCATCGAGAACATGACCACAACCTACGACCCGGATACGACAGAAACCGGCCTGCAGCGCCTGTGGGCTCGGGCGTCGTGGCGGGGTCGCGGCGCGAGCTCAGACGCCGCAGCCGACGGCCATCACGGGCACCGGGCCGAGGTCGTCGTCGACGTACTGCCATATCGTCGTGCTCGAGCCTTCGTAGTACTGATCGTCGACGGCGAACTCCATGATGCCGTCGCCGTTCAGGTCGCCGAAGGCGTCGAATCGGAAGACGTCGAGGGCGATGATCGCCCCTTCGACCTCTGGCTCCTCGACGACGAACAACTCGAGGACCGCAGTCTCGACCACCTCGTCGACGACCTTGCGCATGAATGCAACCGAGTAGTCGCCGACGGCGGCCGGGTTGAGGCTCCCGTTGGCCTGGCGCTCCGCCACGACGAAGGCCTCCTCGACGCCGTCGCCCTCGAGGTCGGTCCTGATCGCCTGGACGATCGTCGGCGCTCGATCGTCGATGCCCCGCGACGCCAGGAGCTCGGAGGCTGCTCCCACGTAGACCTCGGGGACCGGATCGAGGACGGTCACGGGATACGGCTGCACGTTCCACGAGGCGGACACGGCAACCGGCCGCGGGCGCGGCCAATCCGATCCGTCCAGCTCGCCGAAGTCGATCGGCACGTCTGCGCTTCCTTCGACGAACTCGCACCCGGGGCCCGGTTCTCCTCCGATTGCGAGTGCGACCGGCTCGGAGAGCAGGAGGAGCTGGTACTCCTCACCTCCCGACGCGGGAACGGGCGGGCCGCCCGTCGCCTCGATCCACTCGCTCCCGTCCCACCAGCCGACGACGCCGTCCCCTGCGGCGACCACCGGCAAAGAAGTGACGGAGCCGGCGAGCGACGTCGTGGTCGCCGGCGGAACGGTCGTCGTCGTCGCTGGAACGGTCGTCGTCGTGACCTCGGGAACGGTCGTCGTCGTTGGCGGAACGGACGTCGTGGTGGTTGCCTGCGTGGTCGTTCCGGCCGGCTGTGATCCCGATGTCGTCGTCTCCGCCTCGCCGCCGCACGCAGCTGCGGCGACGAGCAGAGCGAGGACCATGGCCGTCCTGCCCATCGATTCCTCCAGACATGTGCGATCGCCCAGGCAACGGTAACGGTCACGCCGTCCGCGCCATGCAGGTGAGGTTGATTTTGGACGCTGCATGGCCCTTCCTAATCTCACGCCGGTGACAGGAGCACCCCGATGACGCTCGCGGACTACCTCCCGATCGCCCTCATGGTCATCCTCGGCACCGGTTTCGCGGTAGCCGCGATGTACCTGTCGTGGAGGCTCGGCCCCAAGAACCCGACGCCCGAGAAGCTGGCGCCGTACGAGTGCGGGATCGTGCCTCTGCAGGAGCCGGTCGAGCGATTCCCGGTGAAGTTCTACATCGTCGCCATGCTGTTCGTGATCTTCGACGTCGAGTTGATCTTCCTCTTCGCATGGGCGGTCCGGTTCGACCAGTTCCAGTGGGCCGGGATCGGCGCCATGGCGGTCTTCGTCGGCCTCCTGCTCGAGACGCTGCTCTACGTGTGGAAGCGCGGTGCGCTCGATTGGAACGTGGCGCACCGCGCCCGTTACCGCCGGGTGGCGGCGATCGAGCCACCACCCTCAGAGGAAGCCGCCTGATGGCGGGTGAGACGACGCCGCCCGGGATGATGCTCACGACTCTCGAGAAGGGCGTGAATTGGGCGCGCACCCGCTCGATGTGGGGCGCAGTGTTCGGCCTGGCGTGCTGCGCGATCGAGATGATGGCGACCGGCGCAGCCCACAACGACCTCGGTCGCTTCGGGATGGAGGTGTTCCGGGCGTCGCCGCGCCAGGCAGACCTGATGATCGTGGCGGGAAGGGTGTCGCAGAAGATGGCGCCCGTGCTGCGCCAGGTGTACGACCAGATGTCCGAGCCGAAATGGGTGATATCGATGGGCGCCTGCGCATCGACGGGCGGCATGTTCAACAACTACGCGCTCGTCCAGGGCGTAGACCAGGTCGTGCCGGTCGACATCTACGTGCCGGGTTGCCCTCCCGGGCCCCAGTCGTTGATGCACGGCATCCTGACGCTGCACGACAAGATCATGGACGGGGAGATCGTCAGGTGACGGACGAGGCGCCGGCGCTCGAGACGGCAGACGGGGGCGTCGGCAAGGTACGGCCGGGATCGCCACCACCGGCCGACCCGGTGTTGAGCACCCTTCACGAGGCGGCGCCCGCCTCTCGCTTCGAGCGCTTCGAGCCGGGCAACGGCCCCGCTCAGGACGTCGTCATCGTCGACAGGGCCGGGTACCACGACCTCGTCTCCGCAGCGCACTCGGAGCGCTTCGACACGTTCGCAGACCTGTGCGGCGTCGACTATCTGGGACGGAAGCCACGCTTCGAGGTCGTGCTCAACGTCGTCTCACACCCGATGCGCAGGCGACTGCGGATCCGGGTCGGGATCCCGGGCGACAACCCGACGGTCGCCACCGTCTCGGACGTGTACCCGGGGGCGAACTTCTTCGAGCGCGAGGCATACGACCTGTTCGGCATCGTCTTCGAAGGCCACCCCGACCTCACCAGGATCCTGATGCCCGACGATTGGGAGGGTCACCCGCTTCGCAAGGACTACGCAGTCGGCTCGGTCCCGGTCCAGTTCAAGGGAGCACCGCACGCCTCATGAGCGACACCCCCGACCGCGCGACTGGAGACCTCGAGGCGCCGATCGCGGAGCCGCCGGAGTCCGATGAACTCGAGTCCACCGTCGCCACCCAGCGGCGTGCGGTGCACGAGATCTGGCTGGCCGGCACGGAGGAGCCCGACTGGGTCAAGGCCGGCACGGACGAGGGGGCCCAGGAGCTGCTGCCGGACACCGACGATCCGGGGCTGTCGATCCAGCGAGGCACCGTCGTGTCGGACGACTACGTCACGGACGACTACGTCACGGGCGACGAGCGCCAGATCATCAACATGGGCCCCCAGCACCCTTCGACGCACGGCGTGCTCCGCCTCCAATTGGAGCTCGAAGGCGAGACCATCCGCAGGGTGAAGCCGATCATCGGGTACCTGCACACCGGGATGGAGAAGACGGCGGAGACGCTCACGTACCTGCAGGGCCCGACCAACGTGACCCGCATGGACTACCTGTCCCCCTTCCACAACGAGCTGGCGTACTCGCTGGCTGTCGAGCAGCTTCTCGGCGTCGCCTTGCCGCCGCGTGCCGACGCCATCCGAGTGCTCATGACCGAGCTCAACCGGGTGGCGAGCCACCTGCTGTGGCTGGCGACCCAGGGCATGGACATCGGGGCGATCTCGATGATGCTGTACGGGTGGCGGGAGCGGGAGATCGTCCTCGAGTTCTTCGAGAAGACGACCGGGTTGAGGATGAACCACAACTACATCCGCCCCGGAGGCGTCGCCGCCGACCTGCCTGACGGGTGGGAGGCGGACGTCGAGCGGATCCTGCGCGAGGTCCCGGTCGGTATGAGCGAGTACCGCGAGATACTCGACGAGAACCCCATCTTCCTGGACCGCACGGTCGGCATCGGCATCATCACTCAGGAGGAGTGCCGGGCGTACGGCGTGACGGGCCCGATTGCCAGGGCGAGCGGCATCGATTGGGACCTGCGCAAGGCCTTCCCGTACTCGGGCATCGACGGCTACGAGTTCGACGTCCCCCTCGGGAAGCACGGCGACGTGTTCGACAGGTACCTGGTTCGCATGGAGGAGATGCGCCAGTCGCTGCGCATCGTCGAACAGGTGCTCGAGACCATGCCACCCGGCGACTACAGGACGGCCGACCGCAAGGTGACGCCGCCGCCTCGCAAGCGGATCGACGAGTCGATGGAGGCGCTCATCCATCATTTCAAGATCTTCACCGAAGGCTTCAAGGTGCCCGCCGGGGAGGTGTACCAGGCAGTCGAGTCGCCCCGGGGCGAGCTGGGCGTCTACCTGGTCGCCCAGGGAGGCGCCAAGCCATGGCGGGTGCACGTGCGCGGCCCTTCGTTCGCACACGTCCAGGCGCTCCCCATGATGATGACGGACTCCCTCCTCGCCGACATGATCTCGACGTTGGCGTCGACCGATCCCGTCCTCGGGGACGTCGATCGATGACCGCTCGCCACGCGCCGCCCACCTGGAGCCTCCCCAACCAAGAGCGCGCCAGGAAGATGCTCGGGGCGTACCCGGACCCTCGCTCAGCGGTCATGCCGTTGCTGTACGTCGCGGCGCTCGAGCACGGCCACGTGAGCGACGACGCGATGCGCCAGGTCGCCGAGCTCACGGGGCTGACGTCTGCCCAGGTGAGCGCAGTCGCCAGCTTCTACACGATGTACAAGCGCGAGGAGGTCGGCCGCTACCTCGTGTCTGTGTGCACGTCGATCTCGTGCTTCCTCCTCGGCGCAGACGACGTCCTCGACGCCATCGAGGACGAGACCGGGACACCTGACGGTGAGAGATCGGGTGACGGCGTGTTCTCGGTCGAGCACGTCGAATGCCTCGGCGCATGCGGCGGCGCCCCGGCCGTCCAGGTGAACTACGAGCTGGTCGAAGGCGTCGTGCCGGACAAGGGACGCGCCCTGTGCCGCTGGCTGCGAGACGCCAAGCCGGACACGGTCCTCGGAGACGAGATGCAGAGCCTCTTCGGAGGGGTCCGCTCGTTCGAGTGGGGGCCGCGAGAGAACGAGGGCGCCGTCGCCGCCGTGCCCGCATTCGGACCGTACGGCTCCGCCAAGGGCGCCCGCTGATGGCAGAACCGATCCTCACGGCGCGTATGGAGGCACATCCGGCCGACAGCCACACGATGGAGCGCTACCTGGCGACCGGCGGATACGAGGCGCTCCGTACCGCGCTCGGCAAGCAGCCGGAGGACGTCGCCGTCGAGGTGAAGGCTTCGAACATCCAGGGGCGTGGAGGGGCTGCATTTCCCACCGGCGTCAAGTGGGGCTTCCTCGGCAAGGCGACGCCGCGCTATCTCGTCGTCAATGCCGACGAGTCGGAGCCGGGGACGTTCAAGGACCGCCAGTTGCTCGAGCGCGATCCCCACCAGCTCGTCGAGGGAACCATCATCTCGTCGTACGCCCTCGGTGTCGAGCACGCTTTCGTCTACATCCGCGGCGAGTACGCCCGGCCGGCTCGCAGGGTGCAGCACGCCGTCGACGAGGCCTACTCGTCGGGGTTCCTCGGCCAGGACATCCTCGGCAGCGGGTTCGACCTCGACATCACCGTCCACCTGGGCGCCGGGGCGTACATCTGCGGCGAGGAGACGGCTCTCCTCAACAGCCTCGAGGGCAAGCGGGGTGAGCCACGGATCAAACCGCCGTTTCCCGCCGTCGAAGGCCTGTACGGCAGGCCGACGATCGTCAACAACGTCGAGACCCTCTCCAACGTGCCGTGGATCGTCACCAACTCGGGCCACAAGTACTCGCTGATCGGGCCGGAGGCGTCCGCGGGAACCCGGATGTTCTCCCTCTCGGGACACGTCCGCAAACCGGGGAACTACGAGTTCGAGATGGGGATCACGTGGCGCCGGCTGATCTACGAGATCGGGGGAGGCATCCCGGGGGACCGGGAGCTCAAGTGCTGGATCCCGGGGGGCGCCTCGGCGCCGTGGTTCGTCCCCGGCCACCTCGACACGTTGATCACGAAGGACGATGCGGCGGCTCAGGGATCCATGCTCGGCTCGGGGGCAATCGTCGTGATGGACGAGGCGACCAACGTCGTCGCCGCAGCCCATCGCATCGTCAAGTTCTTCGCCCACGAGTCGTGCGGGCAGTGCACCCCGTGCCGCGAGGGCACGTCGTGGCTCGAGCGGATGTTGTGGCGGATCCTCAACGGCCACGGCCGCCCGACGGACATCGACATGCTCCTCGACGTCTCCGACAACATCAGCCCCGGCCTGCGGTGGCCCCCTGCGATGACGACGATCTGTCCGCTCGGCCCCTCGGCGGTTTCGCCGATCACGTCGATCATGAAGTACTTCCGCGACGAGGTCGAGGCGATGATCGCCGCCGCCGAAGACTCGCCCGCCGTGGAGGAGGTGGCGGTTGGCTGACGAGCAGCGGGTCAACATCACCGTCGACGGGGAACCGCGGCAGGTCCCGGCCGGGCAGCTGCTCATCAAGGCCGCCGAGGACACGGGGACGTACATCCCCAGGTTCTGCTGGCATCCGAGGATGAAGCCGGTCGGTATGTGCAGGATGTGCCTCGTCGAGGTGGAGACCCCCCGCGGGAGGCTCCTCACCACTTCGTGTACGACACCGGTCGCCGAGGGGATGGTCGTGGAGACCGAGTCCGAGGTGGTGAGGAAGGCGCAGGAAGGCGTTCTCGAGTTCCTGCTCATCAACCACCCGCTCGACTGTCCGGTGTGCGACAGAGGCGGCGAATGCCCTCTGCAGGACCAGACGATGTCGTACGGCCCGGGCGAGAGCAGGTTCGTCGAGGAGAAACGCCACTTCGAGAAGCCGATACCGATCTCCGACCTCGTGCTGCTCGACCGGGAGCGATGCATCCTTTGCGCCAGGTGCACGCGCTTCTCTTCCGAGGTCTCGGGGGATCCGCTCATCGAGTTCCAGCAGCGCGGCAACACGACCCAGGTGCTCACCTTCCCCGACGAGCCGTTCAGCTCGTACTTCTCCGGCAACACTGTCGAGATCTGCCCTGTCGGGGCGCTCACCGCCAAGCCGTACCGCTTCAGGGCGCGACCGTGGGACCTCGAGGCCGTCGAGTCGGTCTCGATGGTCGACTCGTTCGGCTCCAGGGTGTCGGTCCAGGTCAGCCAGAACCGGGTGCTCAGGATCAACGGCGTCGACAACGAGCCGACCAACCAGGGATGGCTCTCCGACAAGGACCGCTTCGTCTTCGAGTACGTGGGTTCGGAGCATCGGCTCGGCGTCCCTCTGGTGCGGGAGGGAGGCGAGCTGCGTGATGCGACGTGGGGCGAGGCGCTCGATCTGGTGGCAGAGCGGCTCAGCTCCGTCCGCGGCGACGAGGTGGCGGGCATCGGTGGCGCCAGAGGAACGAACGAGGAAGCCTTCGCCTTCGGCAAGTTCCTCCGCACTGTCGTGGTGACGCCGCACATCGACAGCCAGCTCGCCGACGGGCTCGACCCGGACTTCCTCGCCTGCGTCGTCCCAAGAGCCACCGTCCCCGACCTCGACACGGCTGCGACGATCCTGGTGTGGGCCGGCGATCTCAAGGAGGAGCTCCCCGTCCTCTACCTGCGGGTCCGCCACGCCGTCGTCGAGCGGGGAGCGAGGCTCGTCGTCGTGCATCCACGAAGGACAGGGCTCGACGACGTCGCCTCGGTGAAGATCACATACCGGCCGGGTCACGGGGGAGACACGCTCCGCAAGCTGTCGTCGGGCGCCGTCGGGGAAGGAGGGTTCGTCGAAGCCCGTGAGCTGCTCGGCGCCGGGCCCGTCGTCGCCATCGTCGGCAGGACGGGCATCACCGAGGATCCGCGGGTCGCCGAGGCGGTGGCGGCGTTCGCCCGCGACCTGCCGGGCGCCAAGATTCTCCCGACCGTGCGGCGCCCGAATCTCCTCGGCGCTCTCGACATGGGTCTGGCGCCGACGTTGCTCCCCGGCAGGGTGCCGGTATCGTCCGAGACCCACCGGGCGGACCTCGAAGCGGCGTGGGGCCCTCTCCCGGAGGGGACCGGGCGCGGAGCCACAGGGATCTTCGAGGGGCTGAGGGACGGCGAGCTGCGCGCCCTCGTGCTTCTCGGCAGCGACCCGGTTCGCGACCACCCGGATCGGCTCCTCGTCACCGAGGCACTCGAGCGGGCGGACTTCGTGGTGGCGTTCGATATCTTCCTCAGCGAAACGGCGGCGACGGCCGACGTCGTGCTTCCCGTCGAGGGCTTCGCCGAGACGGAAGGCACGGTCACCAACCTCGAGGGCCGGGTGCAGAAGGTCAATCGGATCGTCCCCGGGCCCGGCCAATCCCGGGCGGCGTGGTCCGTGCTCGACGACCTGGCGAGGCGCATGGGGGGGATGCTCGGCGCCACCTCCGCCGAGGCGATGGCCAAGGAGATCGAGTCGATCGCGCCCGCGTATCGAGGGATCACGTGGGACCTGCTCGACTGGGCCGACGGCCGCATGGGGGTGATCGTGCCGACGCCCGACGGCTCGCAGCCCCTCGAGTACGTCCCTGTCGACAACGCTCCGCTGGCGTCGGGAGGCAAGTTCAACCTCCACTTGGGTCGGGTGCTCTACGACGACGGCACGCTGGTTGCGATGTCGCCTTCGCTCGCCGGGCTCGGACCGGCGGCGATGGCGCACCTCCACCCTCGGGACGCGGGGGCGCTCGCCGCGGGTGACGGTGCCACCGTCAGGGTGACCAGCGATGCCGGGTCCGTGGAGCTGCCACTGCGGCTCGACCCGTCTCTCGCTCCCGGAACGCTCTACGTGCAAGCGAACCTGGCGAAGACGAGACAGCTCGGCTCGGCGCTCGCCGTCGACGTCGCCGCCGTGGAGGGTGATGCGTGACCGGCCTCGAGATCTTCCTGGAGGCGGGGGTCAAGGTGATCGTCGCCTTCGCGTTGCTCCTCAACATCACGATCCTGGTGATCTGGTTCGAGAGGAAGGTCGTCGCCGACATGCAGAACAGGATCGGTCCCAACCGGGCAGGTCCATACGGGATGCTGCAGACCGTCGCCGACGGGCTCAAGCTGCTGTTCAAGGAGAACGTCACTCCTCACAAGGTCGAGTTCGCCCTGTACATCGCGGCTCCGGTCGTTGCGTTGCTGCCGGCCCTGCTCATCTTCCTGGTGATCCCGATCGGCAGGCCGTTCACCCTCGGCGATCGGGTGATCGATCTGGCAGGGACGGACCTCAACGTCGCCGTCCTCTACGTGCTCGCCCTCTCGTCGCTGGCGGTGTACGCGGTCGTGCTCGCCGGCTGGGCCTCCGGCTCGAAGTACCCGCTGCTCGGGGCGGTGCGCGCCTCGGCCCAGATGATCTCGTACGAGGCGGCGATGGGCTTGGCGCTCGTCCCGGTGATCCTCTTCACGGGTACGACGTCGATGCAGGGGATGGTGGCGGCCCAGGGAGGCGACATCCTCGGCTTCCTGGGACCGTGGAACGCGGTGCTCCTGCCCTCGTTCGTGATCTTCTTCGTGGCGGGCATCGCCGAGACGAATCGCGCTCCGTTCGACCTGGTAGAGGCCGAATCCGAGCTCGTCGGCGGCTACCACACCGAGTACAGCGGGTTCCGCTTCGCCCTGTTCTACCTCGCCGAGTACATCAACATGTTCAACATCTCTGCGCTCACGGTGACGATATTCCTCGGCGGGTGGATCGGCCCGGACTTCGGCCTCGGGCAGCCGTTCACATGGATCCTCCCCCTGTTTTGGTTCTTCGCCAAGACGACTGCGCTCATCTTCGTGTTCGTGTGGATCAGGGCCACGTTGCCGCGAATGCGGTACGACCAGCTCATGTCGTTCGGATGGAAACGCCTCATACCGGTGACGCTCGGCTGGGTCGTGCTCGTGACCATCGCCATCGCCATGCGCCGCTTCCCGCCGAGTTGGCTGCCGTGGGCGTGAGGGGGTAGCGATGGCAGGCTGGTTCTCCGACATGCTCGGCCCGTTCAAGGGATTCGCAACGGTGTTGCGCCAGATCGGCAAGCCGCGGGTCACCCGGCAGTACCCCAAGGAGCACAGAGCCAAGCCGCAACGCTTCCACGGCAGGCACGTCCTCAACCGGTATCCCGACGGGATGGAGAAGTGCATCGGTTGTGAGCTGTGCGCCGGTGTCTGCCCGGCGAGGTGCATCTACGTCCGGGGGGAGGACAACCCGCCCGACGCCCCCGTGAGCCCGGGCGAGCGGTACGGGTTCGTCTACGAGATCAACATGCTGCGGTGCATCTTCTGCGGCCTGTGCGTCGAGGCATGTCCCACCGAAGCGATCACGATGACCCACCTGTTCGAGTTCTCCGTGACGAATCGGGCGGACTCGATCTACACCCGCGAGCAGCTCCTCGTCGACCGCGACGGCGCCCCCAACCACCTCGACCCGGACGACCCTCTCATCGACATCGGCGAGCTGCGAATCGCCGACGGATGGATGCGAGCGACGGCTTCCTCGGGTAGGGCGGCCTACGAAGGGGTGGTTGCGTGGACCCCGTCCGCCGGCGTCGGGCTGCGTCCGGCGGAGAGAGGACAGTCGGCGGAGGGCCAGACCGCGGCTGCCGATCCGGAGGAGGATGGGAAATGAACGCCGAGACGCTCCTCTTCGTGGTGTTCGCCATCGCTGCGATCGCCGGCGGGCTCACGATGGTCGCCGCCCGTAACCCGGTCTACTCGGCGATGGGGCTGCTGCTGGCGATGTTCTCCGTGGCGGTCTTCTACGTGCTCAACGGCGCCCATTTCGTGGCCGCAGTGCAGGTGCTCATTTACGCAGGCGCCGTGATCACGCTGTTCCTGTTCGTGATCATGCTCCTCGGCGTCGATCGGGTGGACGATCCGCACGAGAGCATCCCCCTGCAGCGGCCCCTGGCGGTCATCGTCGGAGCCGGCCTGCTCCTGCTCCTGCTGGTGGCAGGGAGAGCGGCCTGGGTCACGGGAGAGGCGGCGTTCGCGTCGGAGGACGTGAGCGGGACCATCGAGGCGATCTCGGACGAGCTCTTCGGCACATGGCTGATCCCTTTCGAGGCGACGATCCTGCTCCTCACGATCGCCGCAGTCGGCACGGTCGCCCTGGCCCACTTCGGCGAAGGCCTCCAGGTGGTCGGGCGCCCGGTGGGCGAGGTCGAGGGCGTCTCCCGTTACGAGCTCGGGTCGGGCACGGGGCGGGGCGGCGACGGTCTGGTCGCGGTCGACGACGCAGCCGAGGAGGGTGACCCGTGACCGTCACCGCCGGGTGGTACATGGCGCTGGCGGCCGTGCTGTTCGTCATCGGGGCATCCGGGCTGCTGCTGCGCCGCAACGCCCTCGTGATGTTCATGTCGATCGAGCTGATGCTCAACGCCGTCAACGTCTCGTTCGTCGCAGCCGGCAGGGAGCTCGGCCTCCTCGACGGCCAGATCGCCGCAATCTTCGTGATGGTGGTCGCCGCAGCCGAGGTGACCGTCGGCCTGGCGATCATCATCTCCGTGTTCCGCAAGAGGGCGACCGCCAGCGTCGACGAGCTGTCCGGGATGAGGGGCTGATGGTCGACGTGATCTGGCTCACGATCCTCCTGCCGCTGGTCGGGGCGGCGTTCCTGCTCTTCTTCGGGAAGCGCCTCGGTGAACCGGCGTCCGGGGTCGTCGCGTCGAGCCTCGTCGGCGTCGGGTTTCTCATCGCGGTGATCGCCGCCATCCCGCTCATCTCGGGAAGCAGCCGGGAGGCCACCCACGTCGTCCTGTTCTCTTGGATCCCCAGCCTCGGCATCGACGCCTCGCTGCTGTGGGATCCGCTCTCGGCGATGATGACGCTCGTCGTGACCGGCGTCGGATCGCTCATCCACGTCTACTCGATCGGGTACATGCACGGCGACCCTCGTTACGGGCGATTCTTCACGTACCTCAACCTCTTCATCGCCTCGATGCTGATCCTGGTGCTCGGCGACAACTTCGGGATCCTGTTCGTCGGGTGGGAGCTCGTCGGTCTCAGCTCGTACCTGCTCATCTCGTTCTGGTTCACGAAGCCGAGCGCAGCCGCAGCCGGGAAAAAGGCGTTCATCGTGAACCGGATCGGCGACCTCGGCTTTCTCGTGGCGCTCATGATCATCTTCTCGGTCTTCGGGTCACTGGCGTTCGAGACCGTCTTCGAGGAGGCCTCGCTCCAGCTCTCCACGGCCGCGGCGACCGCCATCACCCTGCTGCTGCTCGTCGGGGCGGCCGGCAAGTCGGCGCAGCTGCCCCTGCACGTCTGGCTGCCCGACGCCATGGAAGGTCCGACACCCGTCTCGGCGTTGATCCACGCCGCGACCATGGTCACGGCAGGCGTGTACATGACGGCGCGCACCGGGGTCCTGTTCGAGCTGGCGCCGTTCTCGGCCGCGGCGGTCGCCACGGTCGGGGCGCTCACCGCCCTCTTCGCGGCGACGATCGCCGTCGGGCAGCGCGACATCAAGCGGGTGCTCGCCTACTCGACGATCAGCCAGCTCGGCTACATGTTCATGGGCGTCGGGGCGGCCGCATACGTGGCGGGCGTCTTCCACCTCCTCACCCATGCGTTCTTCAAGGGCCTGCTGTTCCTCGCCGCAGGGTCGGTCATCCACGCGCTCGCCAACGAGCAGGACATGTGGAAGATGGGGGGGCTCCGCAAGGTGATGCCGGTGACGTTCGCCACGATGGTGGCCGCCTGGCTCGCCATCTCCGGGATCCCGCCCTTCGCCGGCTTCTGGTCCAAGGACGAGATCCTGGCGGTGACGTTCTACAGGGGCGGAGCCTGGGTCCTGCTGTGGATCGTCGGCCTGGTGACGGCCGGCCTGACGGCCTTCTACATGAGCAAGCTCATGTACCTGACGTTCTGGGGAGAGCCGCGATGGGCCGAGGGCGTCCACCCCCACGAGAGCCCTGCGACGATGACGGGTCCGCTCGTGGTCCTGGCAGGGCTCTCCGTCGTGGGCGGCCTCGTCAACACTCCGTTCCGCCCGGCCCTCGAGCACTTCCTCGACCCGGCTTTCGAGCTCGTCGACCACGCCGCGGTGCCCCAGGGCGCCACCCCGTGGCTGCTCGCCGCCGTCTCGGTGGCGGCGGGGGTGGCCGGCATCTGGTACGCACGGCGCCGCTACGTCGAGCGTGCGCTCCCCGAGGAGACCGGGGCGGCGTGGGACAGGCTCGAGCACGGCTACTACGTCGACGACGCCTTCGGGCGGGGCATCGTGATCCCGGCCCGCCGCGGCGCCGAGCTCACCGCCTTCGTCGGCGACGCCAAGATCGTGGACGGCGCCGTCGACGGCGTCGGTTGGCTCGTGCAGAGGGCGGCCCAGCTGCTCCGGCCGATCCAGTCGGGGCTCGTCCGCAGCTACGGGCTGGGCATCGCGGCAGGCGTCGTCGGCTTCGTGCTGTGGGTCCTCGTCAGAGGCGGTGCGATCGGATGAGGGCGTTGACGTCGAGGATCCGCTACGAGGCCTCTGGGTGGTGCATCCCCGACGCGGGCGGGATGGCTGAGGTCGGGCGCGTCGCCGGCGAATCGCCGGAGAGACGGCGGTCTCGCTCCCGGATGCGCAACCGGGCGGCGAGCGACGGTGGAGCTGCCGAGGCACGACGAGAGGCCGGTCGAGCATGAGCTTTTCCGTGGTCGCCCTGCTCGTGCTGCTACCCGCCCTGGGAGCCGTCGTCGTAGCTCTCATCCCGAGGCGCCGCCAAGAGCTCGTGCTGCCCGTCACCGCCGCCATCACCCTCCTGCCGCTCGCCGTGGCGCTCTACGCCCTGTGGGAGTTCCAAACCGGTACCCCCGACTTCCAGTTCACGGAGCGCGTGGCGTGGTTCCCCGAATGGGGCATCGGCTGGAACGTTGGCATCGACGGGATCTCGCTCTTCCTCCTCGTCCTCACCGCCCTCCTGTTCCCGATCTCGATCCTGGCGTCGGCGTCCGTGGAGAAGGACGTGAAGCTCTACATGATCTCGATGCTCGTCCTCGAGACCGGGCTCCTCGGCGTGTTCGTCGCCCTCGACCTGCTGCTCTTCTTCGTCTTCTTCGAGGTGACCCTGGTTCCGATGTACCTGCTCATCGGGATCTGGGGCAGCGCCAACCGGGTCTACGCCGCCGTCAAATTCGTCCTCTACACCGCCCTCGGCTCGGCCCTCATGCTCACGGCCATCATCTGGCTGGCGGTGACCGCTTCTCCCGGGTCGATCTCGTTCGCCTTCCAGGACCTCCTCGAGGCCGAGCTGTCCCGCACCGCCCAGCTCTGGCTGTTCCTCGGGTTCGCCGCCGCCTTCGCCGTCAAGGTGCCCTTGTTCCCTCTGCACACCTGGCTGCCGGACGCCCACACCGAGGCGCCGACCGCCGGCTCGGTCTTGCTGGCCGGCGTCCTCCTCAAGCTCGGAACGTACGGTTTCCTCCGGTTCAACCTGACGCTGTTCCCGGACGCCACGGTTCGCCTGGCGCCATGGCTGGCGACGCTGGCGGTTGTCGGGATCATCTACGGCGCCGTGGTCGCCACGGTGCAGCCTGATGTGAAGCGACTCGTCGCATACTCTTCCGTCAGCCACCTCGGGTTCATCGTGCTCGGACTGTTCGCCCTGACCACACAGGGTCTCCAGGGAGGCGTCATCCAGATGGTGAACCACGGCCTGACGACGGGCGGTTTGTTCCTGCTCATCGGGATGATCTACGACAGACGCCACACCAGGCAGATCTCCGACTACGGCGGGCTGGCGCAGGTGATGCCGGTATTCGCCGGCTTTTTCCTGTTCATGGCGTTCGCCTCGGCAGGGCTCCCCGGCCTCAACGGCTTCGTCGGCGAGTTCAAGGTGCTGCTCGGCAGCTACCTCACCTTCCCGGTGCTCGCCGTGGTCGCCGCCCTCGGTGTCGTGCTGGCTGCCGTCTACCTGTTGTGGGCCTACGAGCGCGTCTTCACGGGACCGATCACGAACCAGGCGAACGAGAAGCTCCTCGACCTCGGCCTCCGCGAGGTCGTCATCCTCGCTCCGCTCGCCGTCCTCATCGTGTTCCTCGGGATCTACCCCAAGCCGGCGCTCGACCGCATCCAGCCATCCGTCGACGCCGTCATCGAGCGAATCGACACGCAGCTCGGCACGGCGTGGGACCCGCCGCGATACGGCACGGGCGTTCCCGCCGCGGCAGGGGAGGAGTAGGCCGTGCAGCGCATCGACTTCATCTCGATCGCCCCACAGATCGTTCTCCTCGGTGGTGCCGTCCTCGTTCTGCTCGCCGAGGTGACGCTGACCCTCGGCCGCAGGGCATGGGCCGCGATCTCCGCGGCGGCCCTGGGGCTCTCGCTGCTGCTGTCTGTCGCCCAGTGGATGCGAGTCGACGAGCTGACCGACCTCGTCGCCGCCGGCGGGCTCGGCAACGATGCCTTCCTCAGCTACACAGGCGAGGCTCTCCGGCTCCCCATGATCGTCATGGACCACCTGTCCGCATTCGCCGGCATCGTCATCTTCGCCGTGGGCGGCGTCGCGTTGACAGCCGCCTGGAGGCTGGTGGCGACCCTCGACACCAAGGGCGCCGAATTCGTCGCCTTGGTGCTCCTGGCGGTTGCCGGCATGCACCTGATGGTGATCTCCGCCAACCTCATCCTGCTGTTCATCGGCCTCGAGGTGACGTCGATCAGCCTCTACGTCGTCGCCGGTTTCACCCGCGACGAACCGAACTCCGACGAGGCGGCGATGAAGTACTTCCTGCTCGGCTCGTTCGCATCGGCGATCTTCCTCTACGGCATCGCCCTGGTCTTCGCGGCGACCGGGTCGATCTCGATCTACGGCGAGGGTGCGATCACCGAGTTCATCCGTGGCCGGGTGCTCACGCTCGGGGCGAGCGGCGGCGTGTTGTGGGTCGGCATCGCCCTCATGATCATCGGGCTGGCGTTCAAGGTGACGGCCGCCCCGTTCCACCAGTGGGCGCCGGACGTGTACCAGGGCGCTCCCGGCGGCGCAGTCGGCCTGATGGCTGCCGGGGTCAAGGTGGCCGCCTTCATCTCGCTCGCCCGGTTGCTGGTGGCCGCCTTCGAACTCGCCTACAGGCTGTGGGTGCCGCCCCTCGCCGCCGTGGCGGCATTGTCGGTCGTCGTCGGTACGGCGCTCGCCATCGCCCAGACCGATCTGCGCCGCATGCTCGCCTACTCGGGGGTCGCCCACGCCGGGTTCATGCTGTCGGCGCTCGTGGCCGTCGAGGACGGAGTGCCTGCGCTGCTGTTCTACGTCTCGACGTACGCCTTCATGCTGCTCGGCGCCTTCACGGTGACTGCGATCGTGAGCGGGCCCCGCAACGGGGCGTCGCCTCTCGAGGCGTACCGCGGACTGGCGGCGCGGGCGCCGGGACTCGCGCTGACGCTCGCGGTGTTCATGCTGTCGCTCGGTGGCATCCCGCTGCTCGCCGGGTTCGTAGGGAAGGTCACGGTGTTCGCGGCGGCGATCGGCGCCGGCTACCTGTGGCTGGCGCTCGTCGGGCTCGTCGCCTCCGTCGCCGGCCTGTTCTTCTACCTGCGGGTGATCGTGCTGATGTATTTCCAGCAGCCCGCCGACGCACCAGGCACAGCGGCGGCCCCTCCCGAAGTGGGAGTCGGCGGACGGCTGGTGCTGGTCGCTTGCCTGGCCGTCACCATCTCGTTCGGCGTCGCTCCCTGGCCGCTGCTCGACTGGGTGAGCGGCGCTCTTCCGTTCTGAGCCGGCCAGGACCGCCTCGAGCTGTGAATCGACGCCGAGCGGCACATCGGCCACGTCCTCCTACCCTGCCATGATGAGACGCCGCCTTCTGATGGCCGCCGCGATCGGCGCATTCGTCATCCCGATACCCATTGTCGTCGACGTGATCGCCACGGACATCCTCCTCATAAACGAGGGCGATCACCGCGACGAGGACGTCTACGTGATCGCCGAGTCCGGCCGAGTGGACGGCACGATCGACGGTGACCTGATCATCGTGACGGGCGGGCTCTCGATCGGGGGAACGGTGACTGGGGATGTCATCGTCGCCACACACGGCGAGGTGACGATCTCCGGCCTCGTCGCCGGTTCCGTGAGAGGGTTCGCCAGGAGCGTCGCCATCTCCGGCACGGTGGGCGACGACGTCGCCGTCGTCGCTGCATCGGTGGACTTCTCCGGGACGGCGGGGCGCGACGTCCTGGTCCTCGCCGGGTCGCTGGCCGACACCGGGTCCGTCGGCCGCGACCTCAGGGGTCGCTTCGTCTCGGGCAACCTCGACGGCGCCGTCGGGCGTGACGTCGACGTCACCGTCGCCCGCATCACCGTCGGCCCGGACGCAGTGATCGGCGGCGATCTCCTGTATCGGGCCGACTCGGAGGCGCGCATCGACGATGGCTCGAATGTCGCAGGGCAGACGGCGCGCCTCTCGGCACGAGGAACGTTCTTCGTACGGGTGTTCCTCACCGCGGCGACCGTCATCGGGACACTTGCCTTCGTCCTCGGCGGGCTCATCCTGCTGTGGCTCTTTCGCTCGGTCGCCCCGCGCGCCGTCGGAGCAGTGCTGACCTCCCCGTGGAAGGCTCTGGGGGTCGGGCTGGCCGCGGTCGTGCTCGTCCCGATGTTCGCCGTGTTCGCGGCGGCGTCGCTCGTCGGCATCCCGATCGCCGTCGCCCTCCTCCTGTTGGTCGGACTGTCGCTCCTGTTCGGGCCGGTCCCCGCCGTGGCCGCCGCCGGGGTCAAGCTCGTGCGCGGCCGCTATGGCCTGTTCGCGGCCTTCGTGGTCGGTGCGGTGGTGTGGCGGCTCGGGATCTGGTTGCTCCCGATCGTCGGAATCCTGCTCTACTTCGGCGGGCTGATCTTGGGCGTCGGGGGCTGGCTCGTCGG
This sequence comes from Acidimicrobiia bacterium, assembly GCA_036396535.1. Lineage (NCBI taxonomy): Bacteria > Bacillati > Actinomycetota > Acidimicrobiia > Acidimicrobiia bacterium. The sequence continues at coordinate 49,479 of DASWKR010000060.1, forward strand.
GGCCTGGACGCAACGCCGGACGGCGCCCGTCGCCGGGTTGCCCGCCGCCGGCGTGGTGGCAGCCGAGTAGCGTGCCCGCCGATGCGCGGCTCGATCCTCGGCAACAACGTCAAGCGGGTCGAAGACCCCAGGTTCATCAGGGGCGAGGGGCGATACCTGGATGATCTCGACGTCGAAGGGGTCCTCCACCTCCACGCCGTGCGGTCCGTCTTCCCGCATGGAGTGATTCGCGCCGTCGATGTGGCCGGTGCGCGGTCGTCCCCTGGGGTCGTCGCGGTGTACACCGGCGAGGACTTCGCCCACGTCAAGTCGACGCCGACATCCGGGAAGGTCGATCGGGCCGCCTCGCGTCCCGTCGTCGCCCGCGGCCGGGTCCGTCACGTCGGGGACATCGTCGCTGTCGTGGTCGCCGAAAGTCCGCAGGCCGCTGCCGACGCCGCAGACCTGGTGTGGGCCGACATCGAGCCCCTCCCAGCCGTGTCGTCGATCGGAGGCGCCACCGCGGAAGGGGCCCCGGTCATATGGCCCGAGATCGGGTCGAACGTAGTGCACACGGACGCCGGGACGGGGTCGAGTGACCCTTTCGGCGAGGCGGACGTCGTCGTGGCGGGCGACTTCCGCAACCAGCGGGTGGCGCCGATACCGCTCGAGGGGAACTCGGCCCTCGCCATCCCACGAGACGACGGCCGTCTCGAGGTCTGGGTGGGCACCCAGAACGTCTTCAGTCACCGCCACACCATCGCTCGGGCGCTCGACGTGGAGCGAGCCAAGGTCCGGGGACGCGTCCCGGACATGGGTGGAGGCTTCGGCGCCAAGTTCTACTCATACCCGGAGCAGATCCTCACCGCCGTCATCGCGACGGAGCTGGGCAAGCCCGTCAAGTGGATCGAACGCCGTGGCGAGAACCTCGTCGGAATGGTGCACGGCAGGGCGATGACCCAGCACGTCGAGATCGGTGCCAAGCGAGACGGCACGATCGTGGGACTGCGGGTGGCAGTCGACCAGGAAGTCGGGGCGTATCCCTCGTTCGGGGCGGTCCTCCCGACATTCACGCGGCTGATGGCGAGCGGTCCGTACCGGATCCCCAAGGTCGACTTCTCGTACCGGGCCGTAGCCACGAACACCACCACGGTCCACGCCTACCGCGGCGCCGGGCGACCTGAAGCGACGGCATTCCTCGAACGCATCCTCGACATGCTCGCCCGCCACCTCGACGTCGACCCGGTCGAGTTGCGGCGCCGCAACTTCTTCGCCCCCGAGGACTTCCCCCTCGAGACCGTGACCGGTGCCCGCTACGACTCCGGCGACTACGAGAAGGCCATGAACGCGGCGCTCCGGATCGCGGGGTACGACGAGCTGAGAGCCGAACAGGCAAGGCGACGCTCCAGCGGAGCACGCCGCCAGCTCGGCATCGGTCTGTCGAGCTATGTCGAGGTCACCGCTCCCGACGGGTCGCACGAATGGGGCGCGGCCGACGTGCACGAGGATGGCACGGTCACGGTGAGGGTCGGCACCTCCGCCCACGGCCAGGGCCACGAGACTGCCTTCGCCCAGATCGCCGGCGGGATCTTCAACGTTCCATACACCGATGTCAGAGTGGTGTTCGGCGACACTGATGTCATCCCTCTCGGAGAAGGCACCGGCGGCTCGCGATCTCTCCAGCTCGGGGGCAGTGCCGTCCAGAAGGTCTCGGTCGAGGTCGTCGACAAGGCGAGGGAGATCGTGGCGTTCCTCGAGGAAGCCGCCGTGGGCGACGTCGTCGTCTTCGAGAACGGCACCGTCGGGGTGGCGGGAGTCCCGGACACCGCCATCGGGTGGGGCGACCTTGCGGCGATCGCCTCCGACCGGGGAAGACTCCCCGAGGGCATGGAGCCCGGCCTCGGCGCCGAGGGCGTCTTCGACCAGGGCGGCTCGACGTATCCGTTCGGAACCCACATCTCAGTCGTGGAGGTGGACATCGAGACCGGGGACGTCGAGCTGAGCCGGCACGTCGCCGTCGACGACGCCGGCAACATCCTCAACCGGTGGCTCCTCGACGGTCAGGTGCATGGCGGCATCGCCCAGGGCGTCGGCCAGGCCCTCTTCGAGGAGATGCGCTACGACGAGGACGCCAACCCGCTGACCGCCAACCTCGTCTCGTACATCTTGCCGATGGCGCCCAACCTCCCGAGCTTCGAGGTCGCCCACACCGAGACGCCGACGCCGATGAACCCGCTCGGCGTGAAGGGGATCGGCGAAGCGGCGACCATCGGTTCGACCGTGGCGGTCCAGAATGCGGTCGTCGACGCCCTCAGCCACCTGGGCGTCAGACACATCGACATGCCGCTCACCCCCGCCAGAGTGTGGGCTGCGATCAGCGCCGCAGGCTGACGCAGGTCACATCGGGTCGATCTCCGAAGCCTCCGAGACGGTCTCGAACGACTCGGCCGCTGCCGTGATCGTTGCTACCCGCGTCGTATCCACCAGGATCATCACGAGGTACGTGCCGTCGGTATACCGCTCGAGCTCGACCGGCCCGGACGTGGGGTCGAGTGAGGCCGCCATCGACACGATCTCGTCGAGCTCGCCGAGGTTGGCCAGGCGGATCCCGATCGGCCTCCTGCTCAGGTGGTCCCGACTGCGCAGGCGTTTCTCGGCATAGCCGAGCCCGTACAGGATGAGCAGGCCGAGCACTGTCGCCGTGACTGCGCCGAGCACCAGGCCGACGCCCGTCGTCATCCCGATGGCGGCGACTGCCCACAGGCCGGCCGCGGTGGTGAGCCCGCGCACGTTCGCCCCTTCGCGGAAGATTGCTCCGGCACCGAGGAACCCGATGCCCGAGACGACTTGGGCGGCGATCCGCGTGGTGTCCTCACCGCCGAACGCATACGCCGAGAGCATCGTGAACAGGGAGGCTCCGAGGCCGACGAGCATGTGGGTGCGCAACCCGGCCGCCTTGTGATGCGCCTCGCGCTCGAAGCCGATCAAGCCGGAGAGCAAGGCGGCGGTAGCCAGGCGCACCGTCCACTCGAAGACGTTGAGCTCGTCGGGCACCGGCTCAGTCTCGCATGGGCGCCGAAGCGGTGCTCAGGACCCGGGGCGCGTGAACACCGTGGCGATCCGGTCCTCGTATGCGGTTTGCCAGCCGGGGTCTCCTCGGAGCACCTGGCCCAGGGTCGAGCCCCGCTCGACCAGCACGTAGTCGACGGCGGCGGCGTCCAGCTTCCCCTGCCAGCCGTCCGCGGCGTAGTAGATGGCGGCAAAGTCGAGGAGGCCTTGGTCGCGGTACACATCTGCCCTGCCGTCGATGAAGACGGGATACCCCCGCCAGATGAGGTATCCGCCCCAGCCGTAGGCGTTGAAGACCCGGCCGGAGCCGCTGCGGTCGTCGAGCCAGTCGACCGCCGCGACGGGGAGGGATGCATCGACGGCTTCGTCGTTCGAGGCGATCGTCGTTGCGGCGACGGCGATCCCGAGGGCGGCGATCGCCGTCGCCGCCAATGCCGTCTGCCGGTCGAGCCGGCCTCGAGGTCGCTCGCGCTCCACGAAGCCGAGCGCCGCCGACCAGTGGCGGGCCAGGATCGGGCCGGCGACGACGGCGAAGATCGGCACGTTGCGCGCCGAGAGAGCGGCACCTACGGCAGTGCCTGCGAACATGAGCAGCTCGGTGGCCGACGGCCTCGCAGGTGACCGGAGCATGCCGCCTATTCCGAAGAGCACGAGCAGCACCAGCAGCCAGAAGACCGGCTGATCCGGGCTCGGCGGGTGCCACTCGGTGATGAAGCGTCGCTGCACCGTGCTGCCGAGCGTTTCGAACGGGTACACGAGCATGCGGGCCCCGTTCGGGTTGACGAGTGCGGCGCCGAGGCACGAGGCGATGCTTGCACCGAGGCGGGCGACGTCACGAGCGGGCAGGGTGCGCGGATCGTGGTGTGTCGTTCTCAGCTCGATCAGCTCGCCGGCGAGGTACGCCCCGAGCGCCGCGACACCGAGGAGATAGCCGCTGTGGAGGTTCACCCAGAGCAGCGTGAGAGCCGGGAAGGCAAACCACACCCAACCCCCGATCGAGCCGTCCTTGCGGCGCTCGAGGAGCAACAGGAAGACCGCCAGCAGGAGCAGGTTGACCAGCTGGACACGCACCCCCCAGACCGCGGCGGTGCCGCCCGCGGCGACCAAGGTCGCCAGCGAAGCGATGTTCGGCTTGCCGGGGGACATCCGGTACACGATGGCGAACGTGGCGGTCACGATGACGGCGAACAGGATCATCAGCGCGACGAGACCGCCGGCGCGGTACGTCAGCCACATGACCACCTGTGACAGCCACTCGTGAGCCACCCACTCGTTCGCCGACGCCGTGTACGAGAAGACGTCCTGGCGAGGAATGCCCGAGCTCACGATCAGCTCACCGGTGCGCAGGTGCCACCACATGTCGGGGTCGACGGTGTGTTGCACGGCCAGCGACGCCACGCCGGTGAACAGCACGATTGGGAAGATCCGACGGAGGTTCACGAGCGCGAGAAGCGTAGGGGGCGATGCCGCCAGCATCTCGATCTGCTCGGCCCGGTCGGATCCCGGTGGGGGGCCCGGCGCCCAGTCTGTGCTCTTGCTCGGCATCCCCCCGGGATCGGCCTGAAGGTCGTGCGGGTTGAGCGAGCCGTCAGCCGGCCGGGAACAGCACGACCTCGTCGATGCCGATCTCGACGCGGTCCCCGACTTCGATGAGTGGCGTGCCCGCAAGGCGCGAGGTGAGCCGGCGCCCGTCCTCGAGCTCGAGGGTCACGAGCCGATCGTGCCCGTAGAACTCTTGATCGACGATGGTGGCTCTGCCTTCCATCGATGGCACCGGATGGATCCACTCCGGCCTGACCATCACGAGGACCGGCCCGCGCAGCTTGCTGGCGTGGGGGAACCGGCCGATCGGGGTCGTCACGATGCCCGTCTCCGCCGTGCCTTCGATGAGAGTGCTCTCGCCTATGAAGCCGGCGACCCACGGGTTGGCGGGAGACTTGTACACGTCCCGGGGCGCCCCGATCTGGAGAACCCGGCCATGGCGCATCACGGCGACCGTGTCGGCCATCGCAAGCGCCTCCTCCTGGTCATGGGTCACGAACACGACGGTGCTGCCGGTCTCCTTGAGGATGAGGCGGACGTCGCGGCGCATGCGATCCCGCAAGGAGGCGTCGAGGTTCGAGAACGGCTCGTCGAGCAGGATCACGCTCGGGCTGGGTGCGAGCGCTCTGGCGAGTGCGACCCGCTGCTGCTCTCCTCCCGACAGCTGGTGGGGCATCCTGTCTCCCATGGCCTCCAGCCCGACCAGTTCGAGTATCTCAGCCACTCGGGTGGCCGCCCCCTTTCCGATGCCGAATGCGACGTTGGCGCGCACCGTCATGTGCGGGAAGAGCGCATAGTCCTGGAACACCATGCCTACCCGACGACGGTCCGGGGGGAGGTTGACGCCGGGACCGACGACCGTGTCGTCCCCGATGTGCACGCTGCCGTACTCGGGATCCTCGAACCCGGCGATGATCCTCAAGGCAGTGGTCTTGCCGCACCCGGAGGGCCCGAGGAGGCAGCAGATCTCACCGGCCGACACCTCCAGATCGAAGCGGTCGAGGGCGACGGTGTCCCCGAACCGTCTCGTGAGCTGGTGGCAGTGGATCGTGCTCGCCGTCATGACCGGACCACCGGCTCCCCGGCGCGGCGCATGACGAGATACATCGGTAGCGCCGACACCGCCACCAGGAGCAGCGCCGGCGCCGCGGCGCGGGCGTAGAACAGCTCGTTGGCGCTCGACCAGATGCGGACCGCCAGCGTGTCGAACCCGGTCGGGCGGAGGAGCAGGGTCGCCGGAAGCTCCTTCATGGTCGTGAGGAAGACGAGGGCGCCTCCCGTCGCCACCCCGCGCCACACGAGCGGGACGGTGACCAGGCGCATGACCTGGCCGGCAGTCCTCCCGAGGCCCCGGGCTGCCTCCTCGAGGTGTGGGTTCGACTGGAGGAGGGCGGCGCCGGTCGCTCCGACGGCCTGCGCCAGGAAGAGCACGGCGTAGACGACCACCAACACCGCGAAGCTCTGGTAGAGCGGGCCGAGGTAGGACGCTGCGAAGAAGACGATGGCGAGCGCAACCGTGATGTGGGGAAGTGAGAAGATCACATACACACCTCGCTCGAGCCAACGCGACGCCCGGCGTCGGTGGCGGATCGTGAGGACCGCCACCGGTATCGCCGCTGCCATGGCGATCAGTGCTGCGACGCCTGACCCGGCCACCGACCCTGTGAGGGCGCCCCATCGCATGGCGAGTTCGTCCCCACGGGCCACGCCGCGGACGAGCCATGCGGTCAGGGTGAGGATCGGCAGGCCGAGCCCTGCCGTGACGAGGCCGGCGAGGAACGTGAGGCTCGCCGCCTTCGCCCTCCTCGAGGTCGGGATCGATGGGGCGATGCCTCGCGGACCGCGCGGGAAGTATGTCGCTCTGCCACGGGTTCGCTGCTCCACCCACAGGACGATGAGCACGACTGCGATGAGGAGGATGGCGAGCACCGCGGCAGGGGTTCGGTCGAGCCTGCCCTGGTACTGGGCATAGATCACCCTCGTGAAGACGTCGAATCGCATCAGCGACACCGCCCCGAAGTCGGACAGCGTGTAGAGCGCCGCCAGTAGAGCGCCCGCCGCGATCGCCGGCCGCAGCTGCGGGACCGTGATCGAGAAGAAGGTGCGCACCCGCGAGGCACCGAGGCCGCGCGCCGCTTCATCGAGAGCAGGGTCGAAGCGCAGCAGCGCCGACCTCGTGATGAGGAACACGTACGGGTAGGTCGACAGGGTCAGGGCCAGCCAGGCTCCCGGGAACCCGGCGACGGAAGGAAGCTGTCGACCGAGGGCGTCGCTGAGGAGCCCTCGGGGTCCGAAGGAGGCGAGATACGTGAGGGCGATCACGTAGGAGGGAACAACGAGCGGTAGCCCGACGAGCACAGCCCATGCCCGCCTCGCCGGGAGATCGACTCGGACGGTGAGCCAGGCCGCCGCGACCCCGATCACGACGGCGGAGCCGGTGACCGCCAGCGTGAAGAGGACGGAACGCCCAACGAGACCGGCCGTCCTCGCGCTGAAGAGGACGCTCCACGCCGAGTCGGTGGCGCCGGCGACCCGGACGACGAGAGAGACGAGGGGAACGACGGCGGGCAACACGCTGATCAGCGCGAACGCCCAGAGGATCCGCCCCGCTCGACGGCCGGGAGGGGCCTCGCTCTCCGGACGGCTCCGGGCCGCGTCGGCGACGGGCGCCACCGTCACAGCAGCCCCGCCTGGGCCACGAGGTCGGTTGCTCGGTCGAGCACGTCGGCGAGACTCGACAGGTCGATGTCGGGGGTGGCGATCGAGTCGATCGGTGGCAGCCCCGGGTACGGTTCGACGCCCTCGACCAGCGGGTATTCGAACGTCTCGTCTGCGAAGAACGCCTGTGCTTCTTCGGAGAGGAGGAACTCGATGAACTGCGTCGAGGCGTCCTCGCCGCCCCCCACGAGGATTCCGGCTCCGGCAGGCATCACGAGTGATCCGGCCGTCGTCCCGTCCATGAAGTGGTTGACGGCGTTCACGTCGCCTCCCTCGTCGATCAGCCGGAGCAGGTAGTAGTGGTTGACGAGGCCGGCGTCCACTTCGCCTGCGTCGACCGCGGCGACGATCGGGAGGTTGCCCTCGTACGTCGGCGATCCGTTGGCTTCCATTGCCTCCAGCCAGGCAAGTGTGGCCTCCTCTCCGTCGAGGATGATCTTCGCCGCCACGAACGAGAGAAACGATCCGTTCGTCGGAGCCAGGGCGACGCGGCCCGCCCATTCGTCGCTCGTCAGCTCGTCCTCGCTGGCGGGGAGCTGATCGGCGTCGATTCTTGTCTCGTCGTAGACGAAAACGCGTGATCGACCGGAGACACCGATCCATCGATTGTCGCGGTCGCGGAAGCGAGGGGGCACCGGCGCCACCACGTCTACGGGAAGCTCCCTGAACAGGCCCGCTCCGGCCACCGTGCCCAGGGAACCGGGATCTTGGGCGAAGAACACGTCTGCCGGGGAGTCCTCGCCTTCCTCGAGGATCGTGGCTGCCAGCGAGGCGCTCTCGCCGTAGCGGACCTCGACGTCCAGGCCGGACTCGGCCTCGAACTGCTCGATCAGGGGAGCGACCAGCTCCTCCGAGCGTCCGGAGTAGACGGTGAGCGTGTTGTCCGAACCCGAGCATGCCGTGAGGCTCACGGCGACCAGCAATGCGCCCGCCACCACGATGATGGTGCGTCTGACGTTGTCCACGAGGTCCCTTTCTGCCTGCTTGGAGATTGACACTACCGCCATAGTGTAAATCACCTGACACCCGGCGTCAGGTCTACCTTACGATTTCGAACGAGTACTCTCACCTGGTGGACACCACCTACAGCGTCAAGTTCCGCGAGTACGCCGAAGCGGTCTGGGAGCTCGAGGAGCTCGACATCGAGCCGATCCAGGCCCGCATCGCAGACTGGCTGGGCGTGTCGCGCGCCAGTGTCTCCGAGATGATCAAGAAGATGGAGGCGGAGGGTGTCGTCGTCGTCGGTGAGGGGGTGCGGCTCACGCCCGAGGGACGGCACCTTGCCGAGGTCGTGGTCAGGCGCCACCGCCTCGCTGAGCGCTTCCTCTCCGAGGTCCTCGAGCTCCCGTGGGCGAAGGTCCACGCCGAGGCGGAAGTATGGGAGACGGCGATCAGCGACGACGTCGAGAAGGCGATGTGGGCCGTCATGGACGACCCCAAGACGTGCCCCCACGGCAACCCGATCCCCGGCGCCGGTTATCGGCCCCCTCCGATGAAACCGATCGCCCAGATGGTGGTCGGCGAGGTTCTCCCGCTCGAGCGTATCTCCGAGGAGCTCGAGCTCGACGTCGACATGATGGCCTATCTCGACGAGTCAGGGCTCCGGCCGGGCGCTTCGGTCGAGCTGCGCGGGCGCGATCCTCACGGGGCGCTGACGGTGAGCGTCAACGGGAGCGCGGCGGGCGTGGGCCCTTTCGCTGCTGAGCGCCTGTTCGTCGCCCTCGCCTCCTGAGCCGGCCATCGGCGTGGGGCGCCCGGATGCGGCAGGCCGGATGCGGCAAGCACGGCTCAGCCAGGCAACGTGACCGCCACCGTCGGATCGTCGACGGACGTGACGTCCAGAGTCAGCCGCATGGAAGCCGTGCCCTCTACGTCTGCATCGTCGAGGCCGAGGCTCTCGGCGAGCGTCGATGCGTCGGCTTCCATCGCCAGCACGAGCCGAACGATCGCACCGGTGTCGAGCTGGCGCCACACCTGCAGTGCGGTGTACTCGACGCCTGACAGCTCAGGCACGACGCCGATGAGGAGGGAGTCGGCGATGGCCGCTGCGAGGTCGTAGCGTGCGGCCGTGACGCCATTCACCTCGACGACCTCGAGGGCGGTGACCTCGTCGAGTCGGCCGACTTCGAGCTCGACCCAGAAATCCGTGGCCGCCGGGCAGATGCTCAAGACCGCCGCCACGTCCGCCTCGGCGTAGCGGCTGGGTAGCAGCGAGCCCTCGCCGAGCCACACGTCGTCGGCGTCGCCTGCGATCCGTTCCGTCCGACTCTCCCCGTCGACGACGTATTCGGTGGTGCACTCGAAGCGCTCGCCCTGGCGCGCCCCGCTCGCAGCGATGTGCGCCGTCGTCTCCGCCACCTCGATGTCGATGACGAGCTCCGACCGGTACGACTCGAGCTCGACGGGGGGCGCTCCCCGGCCGAGAACCCCCTCGGGCACCGCGGTCCCCGCAGCGGGTGTCGTCGCCAGCGACGTCGCCCCGGTGTCGGCGGTCGTGCTCTCCGTGCAACCTGCTGCGCAGAGCACGAGCACGCACACGGCGAGTCTCATCCCCGCCCCAGCAGCGGGATCACCCGTTCGGCGTCGGCAAGGGCGCCGTGGTTGCCGACCATGCGATCGTCGCTGAAGCGGTGGAGCAGCAGGACGTCGTCGTCGGCGAGGAGGATCCCATCCGGCTTGCGGGCGTCGAACGCCGGGTGGGCAGGGCCCGGGCCCCACCACGACTCGGCCGCGGAGATCGGGATCCAAGTGGCGGGCAGCGTCTCCGCCAGGGAGGCACCCTCGCCTTTGACGAGCATCGCTCTGCCGTCTCCGAAGAACTCCCGCCCCTCGTGGTCCGCCTTGGCGATCCTGACCTGGCTCTTGGGAGGGAAGTCGATGTGCCCGTGGTCGGCGACGCCCACGAGCGAGATGTCTGCGGGAAGGCGAATGCTCAACCGTTGCCACACCGTCGCCGCGATCCCGACCGCTTCGGCGTACTCGTCACTCTCCTGGCCGTGGACGTGTGCCGCGAAGTCGACGTGCGGAACGTAGGCGAAGACGAGCCTGCCGGGAGCCGCCAGCGCGATCGTCGCGTCCACGAGGTCGGCGGTGGTCCACGCCACTTCGAACCGGCATCCCCGGTAGAGGGCGCGGCTCAGCGAGCTCGCTACGAAGTTGGCAGGCTGCACGGTCACCGCCTCGACGCCTGCCGCCTCGAGCCGTTCCCACAGGTTGGGCCCCGGAAGGAACCCGGCGGCGTCGATCGCAGGGATTGGATCGCCCCACAGTGTCGTCCAGCGAATCGTGTTGATGACGACACCGGGGTCGGGTAGCCACAGCTGGTAGCCGATCAGCCCGTGCTGCCTCGGCACCGCTCCAGTCGCAACGGTCGCCAGGCTCACGGTCGTCGTGGCCGGGAACCCGGAGTCGATGGCGGCAGCCTCGGAGTCGGCGAGGGGTGCCGCGGAAGGATGCATGAGCTGATGGTGCCCCAGACCGTCGAAGAGGACGAGCACGTAGCCTGCCCCCGTGTTCACGTCGGCGGCGAGGTGCTCGTGCAGAGGTGCCGAGGCCGATCGTCCCGTGAGCCTGTGCTCGACCTCTGCGATCACGTTGACGAGCGCACCGCCGGAGTAGTCCGGCAAGGTCAGGGTCGGCATGGCGTCAGCTACTGCTCGTCCGGGCGCAGTGCCCGCAAGATGCAGAACTCGTTGCTGTCGGTGTCGTCGCCCGCCATGCGACCCGCATGTCGAGGGCGACACCCCACGACCGTCCGATCGACGGCCGAGGGGAGGCATCGAAGGACAGATACCGAGCGCGGACGGACATGCCGGTCATTCTGCCAGACGGTTTGCCCGCAGCGTCCGGGTCGTGGCCCGATCGGGCCTGCGCCGCTACTCGATGATGGCGTAGGTGAGCTGGCCCGGCTTGCCGGGCCCGTTCTCGACGATCTCGTCGGGGAGTGCCGCGAAGGGGATCTGGATCGATGTGGACGCTTCGACCTTGACCGAGCCTCCGCCACCTCCGAACGGGGTGAGTGGCTCGCCCGGGTCGTGGATGTACTTACAACCGGTGCTGGTGCACTTCCAGAACGTCGTCTGGATGAACACCGGGCGAAACTCCTGGATGTTGAGGTTCGAGGTTCCTGTGCCCAGGGTGAGATCCCAGAACAGCGGAACCCATCCGAACCGGGCGGCGTCGTCGATCGTGCCGCTGAAGATGACTCCATCGCTCGGCTGCCACACGTTCTGGAGGCAGTCGACCATCGCATCGTGGTCGGAGATGGACCCGCAGATCGCTTTGCCGTTGGCTGTGAGGTAATCCCAGAGCGGCGTGTCGTCGATCGCGTTGCCGGCGATCGTGATGGTGTTGGTGCTGTTCGTGAGCCGGCCGGCGACTCCCGACACCCCGTCTACGAAGCCGTCGTGCAGCGCCGATGCCATGTTTCCCGTCTCAGTCGTGAGCGTGTACGGCTGGGCGTTGAAGTTGCCGTCGAGGCAGGCGTCCCTGTCCAACTTGAAGACCGAGGTTGCGCTCGGTGCCACTCCGATCGGGTGGTCGGCGCCCTGGGCGATGTTGCGAGCCAGCCTCGTGTTCGAGCTCCCGGTGCAGGTCTGTGTCGTGTGGAGGATGAGGTTCCCGAACTCCGTGATGTCGAGGAAGGCGAAGTTCCCGATGGTTGGGCCGTCACACGGAGGGATGCCGTTCGGGTTCGATCCCGTCTTGAGGCAGATCTCGCCGTCCCCGCCGGCGAGGCCTGGCATCCCGAACGGCATCGCTCCGCCTCCCGGGTCCAGGAATATCTCGATCTCGGCCGCCGCCGAGGTGGCGATCTCATCGATGCCGAGCACCCCTCCGAACGCCGTGGTGACCGCTACCTCCGGGAGGTTGACGCGCAGCCGCTGCAGCGTCGCGGTGAACGAGATGCACGGGGAAGCGGGGCTGATGACGGTGAAGATGGTTGGCCGATCGAGGTCCTGGCACGCCGCCCATGCCGTTGCCCATTCGGTGTCGCTGACCGCTAACGACAGGCTCGCCTTCGAGATGCGGATGACCTCGCCCGACGCATCCGCGATCGCTTGCGCCTTCGTACGCTCGGCGGTGAAGATGGCCCCGGCTACCCCGGCCGTGTCGACCGTCGATTGGTCCTGGCGCCTCTGCGACCAGGCGTTGGCGAGATCGACGGCGAGCCCGGCAAACCCGACGATCACCACCATTGTCACCGCGACCAGGACGATCGACGTGCCACGCTCGTCGCGGCGCAGCTGCCGTCGCACAGTCCTCAGGTGCACGTGAACGCTCCCCCAGCCCCGCCGTTCCACCAGTCGGCTTCGCCCTCGTACGGCTGTTCCAGGCGGAACTCGATGACGGAGTGGAGATCGATGCCGCCGAACACGCCGTCCAGGAGCCCCGTGAGCGTGGTGAGGCCGGCCTCGACCTCCACCTGGGCGAGCCCTCCCAGGGTGCCGTCCGCGGACTTCGGCGTGAGGGTGACCTTGGGTGTTGCGTGCGCGTAGACGAGGTCCATGCGGGCGCACGCTTCCTGAGCGACCGCCGTCACATCCCCGTAGTTCGTTGCGGCGAGCCGGGCCGCCTCACGCGTTCCGTGGCGCACATCGTTTTGCTGGGCGAATGCCCAAGAGGCCTCGATGATCCCGAAGAGCAGGATGATCAACAGTGGCAGGACGACCGCGAACTCGACGAGCGCGGCTCCACGCTGGTTCTTCATTGCGTCCCTGGTTGGCGGGCCGACCCAACGACGTCGGCAGTGTGTTCATCGGCTTGCGTGCCGCATCCCTTGAGGCCCTCGATCAGGCATGAGGTGTCTCCAGGAGAGCGGCCGTGGAGCGGCGTGGGTCGCGAAGGGCCGGGTGGCCGCCACTCGGCGGGTAAAGGCGACGCTCGCACGAGGGGTCCCGCGGCGAGTTCGGCGCCCATTTCGGGGGCTCTCGTTCGGCCTGATGACGCAGACTTTGGAGGCCAAATCGCCCCTCCTATACTCGCCGCCGAGGGCCGCACGCGTGCGGTCTGGCGCCGACCGAGGGGTATGGAAGGGTCTTGGAGAGCTACTTCGGCGACTACGTGACCGTTGCGGTGTTCGTCACCGTCGGTGCGCTCCTCGTCGGCGGGGGCCTCTTCGTCTCCTCGCTGCTGCGCCCCGACAAGCCGTCGAAGGGCAAGTCGGAGACGTATGAGTGCGGCATCGATCCCGTCGGCGGAGGGTGGTCGCAGACCCACATCCGCTACTACATCTTCGCCCTTCTCTTCCTGATCTTCGACGTCGAGGCGGTGTTCATCTTCCCGTGGGCCATCAAGGTCGAAGGATTCTCGCTCGGCGGAGCATTCATCCTCGTCGAGATGGTCATCTTCATCGGGGTCCTCGTGCTCGGCCTCGTCTATGCGATACGCAAAGGGGTGCTGCGGTGGGAGTGATCGAGAAGTTCGGGGCCCCGAAGCCCGTCTCGTGGCTCCTCAACTGGTCGCGGAAGTATTCGCTGTGGTTCTTCCAGTTCGGCCTGGCATGCTGTGCGATCGAGTTGATGGCTGCCTCGAGCCCTCGCTACGACTTCATGCGATTCGGGATCATCCCGCTCCCCGCATCACCTCGCCAGGCAGACCTGATGGTCGTCGCGGGAACCGTCACCGACAAGATGGCGCCGGCCATCAAACGCCTCTACGACCAGATGCCGGACCCGAAGTACGTCATCTCGATGGGCTCATGCTCCAACTGTGGCGGTCCGTACTGGGACTCCTACTCGGTGACCAAGGGGGTCGACCAGGTCATCCCAGTCGACGTCTACGTCCCGGGTTGCCCGCCGCGCCCCGAGGCGCTGATGGAGGGCATCGTCCTCTTGCAGCAGCAGATCTCGAAAGAAGACGTACGCGAGAAGTGGAACGAGCGTGACCGACAGCCCGTCTGAGGCGAACCCCGAGACTGCGGCAGCCGGCAACGAGATCCCCGAGGACGGCGCCGGCGCGCTCGCCGTGTTCGCAGCCGAGCTGGCGTCGGTGGTCGGCGCCGCCGAGTGGTCTGCCGAGTTCGCGACGGTGCACGTCTCGGTGGACAGAGAGCGATGGCGTGAGGCCATCACGGCCGCTCGGGACGCCGGGCTCCCTTTCTTCTCGTGGCTCTCCGCCATCGATTGGTCGCGCCAGGTGAGTGTGGGCGAGTCGGTCGAGAAGCCGGACGAGATGCACGAGCGCTACCAGGTGCTCGCCAGGCTGTCGTCGGTGACGTCGGGAGACGGCGCGCTGTTCGTGGCCGACGTCCCGAAGGACGACCCGTGGATCGACTCGCTCGTCCCCGTCTTCGGCGGGGCGGCGTGGCACGAGCGCGAGGCCGCCGAGATGTTCGGCATCGACTTTCGCGACCACCCCAATCTCGTCAACCTCTACCTCCCCGACCAGTTCGAGGGCTACCCGCTCCGGAAGTCCTTCCCCCTCTTGAGCCGAGAGGTGAAGCCGTGGCCGGGGACCGTCGACGTCGAGGGCATGCCGGGGGCGGTGCCGTCCGACGATGACGCAGAGGACGTTGGAGAAGAAGGGTGACCCAGCTCGACCCTCGCGTTGCGATGCACTACTCCGAGGTGGCCGTGTCCGTCGAGCTCGAGACCCCGGACATGACGCTCAACATCGGCCCGCAGCACCCGTCGACGCACGGGGTGCTGCGTCTCGTCGCCCGGGTCGACGGTGAGCGCGTCGACCACGTCGATCCGGTCATCGGGTACATGCACCGGGGCTACGAGAAGCTCACCGAGGTTCGCACGTACGCCCAGATCATCGCGCTCGTGAACCGGATCGACTGGGTGTCCGGCTTCGCCAATGAGATCCCGTTCGTGGTAGCCGCCGAGCGTCTCATGGGGGTCGAGGCTCCTCCGCGTGCCCAGTACATCAGGATGATCCTCACCGAGATGGCGAGGATCTCGTCGCACCTGGTGTTCCTGTCGTCCTACCCGCTCGAGCTCGGCGCGGCGACCCCGCTGATGTACGCGCTCCGTGAGCGGGAGCGGGTACTCGAGCTCATCGAGAGCGTCACGGGCGGCCGCTTCCACCCGAACTTCAACAGGATCGGAGGCGTCAAGCCGGCAGCCGGCGGGGGCTCGGACATGAAGAAGGTCATCCAGGACCTCCCGGCGGGCTTCCTCCAACAGACCCGCGACGCCATGGACAAGGTCGTCGCGGTGTGCGACGAGCTCGACGAGCTCGTGGTCGGCAACGAGCTGATCCAGGCGAGGACCATCGGAGTCGGCGTCATCCCGGTCGACAAGGCCCTCGAGTTCGGGCTGTCGGGTCCCAACCTGCGGGCCTCCGGCGTGGCATTCGACCTGCGCAAGGTGGAGCACATCCTCCCGTACGGCGACGTCGACTTCGACGTCGCCGTCTCGTTCAACGGTGACTGCTTCGACCGCTACATCCTGCGCGTCGAGGAGATCAGGCAGTCGGCGCGGATCATCCAGCAGGCGGTGGACAAGATCCCGTCCGGGCCGCTGCAAGCCAAGGTGCCTCGAATCATCAAGGTCCCGAAGGGCCAGGTTTACGTGCGCGCCGAGAACCCGAAGGGCGAGATGGGGTACTACATCGTCTCCGAGGGCGGGCGGATCCCGTACCGCGTCAAGATCCGGTCGGCCTCGTTCTCGAACCTGTCGATCCTGCCCTGGGTGCTCCAGGGGGCTCTCGTTCCCGATCTGGTCGCCATCATGGGAAGCCTGGACTTCGTCCTCGGAGACGTCGACAGATGATCGTCTCCGCTCTCCTCGACAACTTCTGGCTGCTGCTCGCCATCAAAGTCAGTCTGATCCTGACGGTCGTGCTGCCGGGGGCGCTCGTGATCATCTTCGGGGAGCTCAAGATCTCAGCCCACATGCAGAGCCGCATCGGGCCCTACTTCGCAGGCGGCCGCTTCGGCTGGGCGCAGCCACTCGCCGACGGGCTGAAGTTCCTCCAGAAGGAGGACCTCGTCCCTGCCGCGGCCGACGAGAAGGTCTACAAGCTCGCTCCATACGTCATCCTGATGGGGACCATCGCCACCTTCGTCGTGCTCCCGTTCGGGCCCGACCTCGTCGCCAGGAACCTCGACCTCGGCATCTTCTACCTGCTGGCGGTGTCCTCCTTCTCGACACTCGGCGTCCTGATGGCGGGCTGGTCGTCGGGGAACAAGTACTCGCTCATCGGGGGATTGCGCGCCGCTGCGCAGCTCATCGCCTACGAGCTGCCGCTCGTCCTCGCCGTCGTCGGAGTCGCCATCCAGGCGCAGACCCTGTCCCTCAGCGGGATCGTGGATGCGCAAGCGGCCTGGAGGTGGTTCGACACGGCCCCGGAGTGGGTCAACCTCGTCCCGCCGTACATGATCCTGCAGTTCGCCGGCCTCGCCATCTTCCTGACGGCCAGCCTCGCCGAGCTGTCGCGGATCCCGTTCGACATGCCGATCGCCGAGTCGGAGCTCACGATGGGCTACCTCACCGAGTACTCGGGGATCCGGTTCGCCATGTTCTTCCTGGGTGAGTATGCAGGCATGATCTCGCTCGCCGGAGTCACCGCAACGCTGTTCCTCGGCGGCTACTGGTTGCCGTGGCTCGACACCGACGCCCTCAACGTGGCCGGACCGATCGTCCTGCTCAGCAAGGTGATGCTGCTGGCGTTCGTGTTCATCTGGCTGCGCTGGACCTTCCCACGCCTGCGCGAGGACCAACTCCAGACGCTCGCATGGAAGTGGCTCATTCCTGCGGCATTGGCCAATATCGTCGTCACCGCCGTCCTGAAGGTCGTGATCTGATGACAACCACACCCACCCGCCCGAGGTCGGGCCTACCGCTCAAGGGCCTCGCCAAGGGACTCTGGGTCACGTTGCGCGAGCTGCTCAAGAAGCCGGTCACGGTGAATTACCCGCTCGTCAAGGAGACACCTGTTCCGAGGGCTCGCGGCGTGATCGCGCTCGACCCTGAGGCTTGCACCGTCTGCATGCTGTGCGCCAGGGAGTGCCCGGACTGGTGCATCTACATCGAAGGCCACAAGGAGGAGGTCCCTCCGGCGACCGAGGGCGGCAGGGTGAGGACCAGGGCGAAGCTCGATCGCTTCGACATCGACTATGCCCTCTGCATGTATTGCGGTATCTGCGTCGAGGTGTGCCCCTTCGATGCCCTCTTCTGGAGCCCGGACTACGAGTACAGCGAGCACAAGATCTCCGAGATGCTCCACGACAAGGAGCGCCTCACCGATTGGCTCGCCACGGTCCCCGAACCGCCACCGCTGGAGCCGTGAGGTGACGCTATCGGACTGGGCCGGCACTCCCGAGAACTGGGTGTTCCTCGTGATCGGGCTCGGCATGCTCTTTGCGGGGTTCAGGGTGGTCACGTCGCCGAACGTCGTCCACGCCGTGCTGTACCTGGTCGTCGCCCTCGGCGGCTCGGCCGCCTTGTTCCTGCTCTTGGGAGCGGAGTTCGTCGCCTGGACGGTCGTCCTCGTGTACATCGGGGCGGTTGTCGTGCTGTTCCTGTTCGGGATCATGATCACGAGGGCACCGGTTGGCAGGGAGGTGCAGCTCAGCCACCCCATCCGGGTGAGGGTGTCGGCTGCGATCGTGGCGTTCGCCCTGTTCGTCCTGCTGGCAGCCTCCGTCGTCGGCTACTTCGAGGACGCCGTCGTGGCGCCTTCAGCAGCCACGCGGACGGACGACATCGGGCAGGCGATGTTCGAGCGCTTCGTCATGCCGTTCGAGGTCGTGTCGATCGTGCTGCTGGCCGCCCTGATCGGGGGCATCGTGCTAGCAAGACGTGACCCGACCGAAGAGTCGGAGGCGCTGCGATGAGGGGGAGCCCGTGCTGATCTCCCAGTTCATCGTGCTCGGGGCGGGCCTGTTCAGCCTCGGCGTGTATGGCGTCCTCACCCGGCGCAACGCCGTCCTCATCCTCCTGTCCGTCGAGCTGATGCTCGCCGCCGTCAACATCAACATGGTCGCGTTCGATGCCGCCTGGGGCGACGTTCTCGCTGGCGGCCAGATATTCGCCTTGTTCATCATCGCGGTCGCGGCCGCCGAGGTCGGCATCGGCCTGGCGATCGTGCTGCTCATCTTCCGCAACCGCCAATCCGCCAACGTCGACGAGCTGGACCTGCTGAAGCTGTGAGCGTCTTCGCCGCACTCGGGCCGCTCGTGCTCGCCACCGCAGAGGAGGGGGCAGAGCACGCCGCCGACCTCACGACCAGCGGACCCTTGCTCTCTGCGGCCTGGCTCATCCCGGTGGTCCCGATGGTGCTGACGTTCGCCATCGTCTTCTGGGGCAAGAAGCTCCCCTATCGGGGCTGGGAGCTCGCAGTCGGCTCGATGGGCTTCGTGGCTCTCTACGGGATCGTCCTCTTCTTCATGAACATGTCACAGGGCATCACGTACGAAGGATCGGTGACGCTCGCCGAGATCGGGACGCAGGCGCTTGGAGACAACATCGGCAGCGCACTGGTCTTCGAGTGGGGATGGATGGTCGACGGCCTCTCGATCATGATGTACTTCGTCGTCGGCGTCGTCGGCACCCTCGTCTTCGTGTACGCCAAGGGCTACATGGAGGGAGACGCCCGCTACACGTGGTTCTTCGCCTCCTTCACCCTGTTCGGCGGGGGCATGCTCGTTCTCGTCTCCGCCCCCAACCTGATCCAGCTCATCGTCGGCTGGGAGCTCGTCGGGGTGGCGTCGTGGCTGCTCATCGGGCACTACTGGGAGGACCACGACGCCTCCTCGTCCGCCATCAAGGCCTTCCTGACGAACAAGATCGGAGACGCCGCCCTCTTCATCGGGGCGATCATCGTCGGGCTGTCGGTCGGCTCGTTCCGCTTCACCGACATCATGGACGTGATCGCGTCGGGCAGCGGGTCGCCGCTCAGCCGCTTCGCCTTCTGGGGCGGGGTCGCCATCTTCATCGGGGCGATGGGCAAGAGCGCCCAGTTCCCGCTGCACGTCTGGCTTCCCGACGCGATGGCGGGCCCCACGCCCGTCTCGGCGCTCATGCATGCCGCCACGATGGTGACCGCAGGCGTCTACCTCATCGCCAGGATGTTCCCGTTCTACGCGGTCGACGGCTTCGCCGACGAGGTGCGCTGGGTCATCATCGCCGTCGGCACCCTCACCCTGTTCCTGACCGGTCTCATCGCCCTCGTCCAGGACGACATCAAGAAGGTACTCGCCTACTCGACCCTCTCGCAGCTGGGTTACATGGTCACCGCCATGGGGGCCGGGGCTTACACGGCCGGTCTCTTCCACCTGTTCACTCACGCCTTCTTCAAGGCGCTGCTCTTCCTGGGTGCCGGGTCGGTGATCCACGCCGTCCACTCGAACAACATGTCCGACATGGGTGGGCTCCGTAGGTTCATGCCGAAGACATACTCGACCTTCGTCATCGGGGCCCTCGCCCTGGCGGGCATCGTCCCCCTCGCCGGGTTCTGGTCGAAGGACGAGATCCTGGCGTCGATCCGCTTCGCCGGATCGGCGGATGGCTACACCGTCGCGCAGGGAGGAGCGTGGCTCGCCGACTTCGTGCTCGTCGTCGCCATCGCGGGTGCGTTCGTCACCGCCTTCTACATGACGAGGGCGGTCTCGCTCACGTTCTTCGGTGAGTACAAGGGGGACGGCCACCCCCACGAGTCACCGAACGTGATGACCTACCCGCTCGTCGCATTGGCAGGCTTCTCGGTGGTGGCGGGGCTCATCAACATCCCAGGGGTCACCTCGCTCTTCACGGACGGCGTCGGGGCCAGGTTCTTCGCCGGCTTCCACGAGCTCGAGCACCACGCCGAGTCGCTCGATCTCGGCGTGGCGCTCATCGGGACGCTGGCGGCGGCCGCCGGGATCCTCATCGGCTACCGCATCTGGTTCGAGGACAAAGAGACCCAGCGAGCTCGCGACGCCTTCGGCGTCCCTCTCCTGTACCCACTTCTCCGTCGCAAGTACTACATCGACGACGCCTACTTCTACGGGGTCGTGAAGCCGCTCCGCGAGCCGGTGGCGCGCGGCGTCGACTGGTTCAACGGCCACGTCATCGACCTCGTCGTCAACGGTGCAGGCTTCCTGGCTCGCGCAGCAGGCAAGCTCGTGTACTTGTTCGACCAGCGAGCCCTCGACGGCGCCATCAACGCCTCGGCCGGGATCACCAGCTTTGGAGGGGGTCGGCTTCGCCTGCTGCAATCGGGCAGGGTGCAGCAGTACGCCACGCTGCTCTTCGCGGGCACGGTGCTGCTCGTGGCCGGTTTCGTGATCTACAACGGGTTAACCACGTGACGGGAGGAACGTTCTGATGTTCGACAACGGCTGGCTCTTGAGCCTCGTCGTCTTCCTGCCGGTCGTCGGCGCGGCGGCGGTGCTGCTGACGCCGAAGGCGAACGAAGAGGCGCAGAAGGCCTTGGCATTGGGGTTCGCCGGCGCCTCGTTCATCCTGTCAGTGGTGCTGGCCATCCAGTTCGACTTCGGTGCTGCCCACGAGTTCCAGGCCGGCACCAACCTGGAGTGGATCGATGCGATCAACAGCCGCTACCACATCGGCGTCGACGGCATCTCGCTCCCCCTCGTCGTCCTCTCGACGTTCATCACGGTGCTCTCCATCCTCTACAGCTGGAACCACTGGCCCGATCCGCACAACCCGAAGGCGTTCCTCACGCTGATCCTGGTGCTGGCGACCGGGATGACGGGGACCTTCGTCGCCCTCGACCTGATCCTCTTCTTCGTCTTCTTCGAGGTCGTGCTGCTGCCCATGTACTTCATGATCGGGATCTGGGGTGACCGCAACGAGGTGACGATCCCCGTCTTCAAGCGCACGACGGAGATGCGCCTCTACGCCTCGATCAAGTTCTTCCTCTTCACTCTGTTCGGGTCGGCGTTCATGCTGCTCGGTTTCCTCGGCCTCTACTTCCGGTCGGGAGACTCGGGCGCCGATAGGACGTTCGACATCCTCGAGCTGTCCATGCGGAGCGGGTTGTTCACCGGCACTTTCGCCTTCTGGGTATTTGCGGCGCTCTTCCTCGGCTTCGCCGTCAAGGTCCCGATGTTCCCGTTCCACACTTGGCTCCCGGATGCCCACACCGCCGCCCCGACCGTCGGCTCGGTGCTCTTGGCGGCAATCCTCCTGAAGCTCGGCACGTACGCATTCGTGCGCATCGCCCTGCCGGTCCTCCCCGACGAGGCCGAGAACTGGGCTCCCGCGATCGGGATCCTGGCCGTGATCGGGATCATCTACGCATCGCTCGCATGTCTCGCCCAGACGGACATGAAGCGGCTCATCGCCTTCTCATCGGTCGGCCACATGGGATTCGTGATGCTGGGAATCGCAACGCTCACCGACATCGGCATCAATGCCGCCATCATCGGCATGGTCGCCCACGGCGTGATCACCGGGCTGTTGTTCTTCCTGGCAGGCTCGATGTCGCACCGCTACCACACGAGGGAGATGGCGCGCCTCGGCGGCAATCAGAAGCTCATGCCGATCATGGGCGGCATCCTCGGGTTCACGGCCATGGCTTCCCTCGGGCTCCCGGGGCTCGCCGGTTTCTGGGGAGAGTTCATGTCCCTGCTGGCTGCGTTCAACCCGCTCGAGGGGCTCTCGGTCAACCTGTTCCGCACGCTCATGGTGCTCGGAGCGGTCGGGACGATCCTGGCGGCGGGATACCTGCTGTGGATGCTGCAGCGAGTCAACTTCGGGGAGCCGCCGGCCGAGTGGGAGGGCCGTGTGTTCCACGACGTCGACAGGTGGGAGATGGCGGCATGGGCGCCTCTCGTCGTGTCGATCATCGCGATCGGCGTGTTCCCGAGGATCGTCTTCGGCTCGACGAACGACGCCGTCGTTCAGCTCATCCAGAATGGGTGGAGGTTCATCGGAGGATGATGGCTTGAACGTCGATTACCACGCCATCCTCCCCGAGATCATCCTCGGGATCACCGTCCTCGCCGTCCTCGTCGTGGACCTCCTCAGGGTTCCGAAGTACTACACCGCAGTCGTCGGCCTGGTCGGGCTGTTCGCGGCGTTCGTTCCGGTCCTCACGCTCGGCTTTTGTGACAGTCTCGGTTTCTGCACCGAGACGGGGAACCGGATCATGTTCGGCGACTCGTACGTCGTGGACACGTTCGCTCTCGTGCTCAAGGGCCTGTTCCTCGGCTCGGCCTTCGTGGCAATGCTGCTGTCCGTCGGATACATCGAGAGCGACCGCTATTGGCAGGGCGAGTTCTACTTCTTGATGCTCGCATCGGTGCTCGGCGCCATCGTCATGGCGTCGAGTCGCGACCTGATCACGATCTTCGTCGGGCTCGAGCTCGTCACCGGGCCGACGTTCCTGATGGCGGGCTGGCGCAAGGGAGACGCCAAGTCGAACGAGGCCGCCCTGAAATATTTCATCATCGGCGTCCTCTCGGCCGCGTTGCTCCTGTTCGGGATGTCCCTCGTGTACGGGATGACGGCCGAGCTGACGTTCACGGGGATCAGGGCAGCCTCGGCCGCTTTCGTCGACGAGCCGCTGTTCATCGTCGGCGTGATCTTCACGCTGCTCGGTTTCGCTTTCAAGGTGTCGGCCGTGCCCTTCCACTTCTGGACGCCTGACACGTACGAGGGAGCGCCCATCCCTGTCACGGCGTACCTCTCCGTCGTCTCGAAGACTGCGGGGTTCGTCGGCCTTCTCACGATCTGCTTCCTGGCCTTCGCCGAAGTGGCGTCGCTGTGGGGCCCGGTGCTGTGGGTGCTGGCGGCGCTCTCGATGACGGTTGGCAACCTGGCCGCGCTGCGGCAGACGAACATCGTCCGCCTCCTCGGCTACTCCTCGATCGCCCAGGGTGGCTTCATCCTCGTCCCGTTCGGGGCAGCCGTCGCCTCCGACGTGACCGGCGCCCAGCTCGAGGAGGCCTTCTTTGCCTCGGTCACGTATCTGCTCATCTACGCCTTCATGAATCTCGGGGCGTTCGCAGTCGTCATCGCCGGCGCCAACAAGCTCGAGAGCGCCGAGATCGACGATTGGGCGGGCCTCTTCTCGTATAGCCCGGGGATCGCGACCATGCTCGCCGTCTTCTTCTTCTCGCTCGCCGGGATTCCCCCGCTCGCCGGGTGGTTCGCCAAGTTCGTCATGTTCCGCTCCGTGCTTTCGGTCGGTGGTGGGGCGGCGACCGCCCTGGCGGTGATCGCAGTCGTCAACTCGGTCATCGCCTTCGTGTACTACGCCAAGGTCGTGAAGTCGGCGTTCATGGATTCCGTGCCGGAGACCGTCCCCGCCGTCGAGATCGGTGGTCGTCCCATCGGTCCGAGCCTGCGTTTCGCCATGGTGCTCACCGTGATCGGGACGATCGCCATCGGGATCAACCCGTCCTGGATCGCCGACCTGGCGACCCTCACCAAGGACTTCGCCTCAGGGTTCTGATACCGGGCCGCCCGCCTACGCCGCCGTCCGGGGCGGACGGTTACTGGCGGCCATTGACATGCTCATATTGGAAACCGAACAACGATGGGAACGCCATTTGGAGGTACTGATGGCCAAACCTGTGCAACTCGCCGCCGCCGCCGGGTGGCAGCAGTGCTCTCGACCGGTTTCTAGTGTGACTTCGAACAGGGCCGCGCTCTTCACGATGGTCGCTGCCGTCGTTGTCGCCACATCGTGCGCCGTTGACTCGAGCCCAACCGTCGACGCCAACCCGCTGGCAGGAACCGCCTGGCTGGTTTCGTCGATTGATGGGCAACCACCGGTGGCGGGACGGACGCCGCTGGTTCGATTCGATGAGGACACCGTGACTGGGAGCGGGGGCTGCAACGACTTCGACGGCCGATATTCCCTCGATGGTGATCGGCTGATAGTGGTGAGCATCGGAACGACCGCAGACACATGCAGCGACCAGAAGGCCCAGGACCTCGAAGACGAACTCCTCAAAACCCTGCGAGAGGACCCCCGCTTCATTGCACTCGACGATGCGCTGACGCTTGTCGGCACGTCGTCCGAGATCGTGATTCGCCTCGTCCCGGCCGACTGACTCCTGGTGGTCCGTCCCGGAGGATTCCCGGCAACTGCTCCTCCGCCGGCGGTGCACGCCACGACGATCTTCTGACGCATCTGGGTCGTGGCGACCCTGCCTTCCTCTTCTGGGTCGCGAGCTCGCATCGCGACCTGCCACGGCGTCTGGAACACGGAGCGCCTCCTCGACACGGTGTGCGGCGGCACAGTATGGCTAGACCTTGGGGGGCTCGGAGGATGCCCGTCCCCGGCCTACGCGCTCCACCTCGCCGGGCGGCTCTGCCGGCGCCTCTAGCCGGCGCCCTCCACGGGCAACTCCACGCGAAACAGGGTACGACCGGGCTCGGACTCCACGGTGAGGTCTCCGTTGTGCTCGAGCACCACGATGTTCCTGACGATGTGGAGGCCCAGGCCGCTGCCGCTTCCCGGCGGCTTCGTGGTGAAGAACGTGTCGAAGATGCGCGGTCTGATCTCGTCGGGTATCCCGGGACCGTTGTCCTCCACCTCGATGACGACGGTGCCTTCACCCGGGCGGGTACGAACCGTGACCACGCCTCCGGCGACCTCGGACACCGCATCGACCGCATTGTCGATGAGGTTCGTCCACACCTGGTTCAGCTCTGTCCCGAGGGCGGTGATCTTCGGCAGGTCCTCGTCGAAGTCCCGTTCGAGGGTGACCTGGCGCAGCTTGTGGCCGAGGATGGCGATGGTGTCCTCGATGCCCCGCTGCACGTCGACGTCCTGCACCGGCGCCCGGTCGAGGTACGCGTAGGACTTGAGGCCGAGAGCAATCGTCGACACCCTGGCGGCCCCTTCTGCGATCTCGGCGGCGAGGCGCTTGGCGGCCGCGTCGGCGATGGCGGCACGGACGACCCGCTCAGCGGCCTCGCCGAGATCGGACCGCAGCTCCACCAGGTCCTCGGCTCGGAAACCGGCGGCAACCGCGTCCGGAGCGAGTGCCCACGCCTCGGGGACACCGAGCGAAGCAAGGGCTTCCTCGACGCCTGTCTCTTCGTCGCTGCGCTGCAGTGCGGACAGGGGAGGGCGCTCACGCTCGAGGATCTCCTTGGCGTGGTGGAAGGCCGCCACGACCTGACCGGCTCGCTCCTCATCCACCTCTGCACGCCACATCCCCGCCACGGCGTCGCCGTCTGCGTCGATGGCCGACCCGAGACCTTCTGCTGCTCGTTTGACGGCCGCGGCAGGGTTGTTCAGCTCGTGGGCGACACCGGCGGCGAGCGTCCCGAGCTGGGCCATTCGCTCGTTCTGGCGAATCTGCTCCTCGAGCTCTCTGGTTCGCGACACGAGGAGCTTGAACACCGCCCGGGATGCGGCAGCACTCGAATCGAGGAGGCGGTCGAAGTCGACCTTGTCGATGGCGAGGAGCCTCGTCTTGCCGCGCGCCCTCACCGTGGCGAGACGAGGGTGCCCCTGGAGGAGCGCCATCTCGCCGACCAGTCCGCCTTCCTCCGTGACTGCGATGAGCACGTCCCGCCGGTCCGACGCCTTCAACACCTCGACGGCGCCCTCCGTGACGACGTATGCGATTCGGCCCTCGTCGCCTTCGCGAAAGAGGACCTCGTCGTCCTCGAGCGTCATCTCGACCAGGCTCTCGCCGAGCAAGTCGAGATCGGCATCCGGGAGATCTGAGAAGAGGGGCACTCCCCGGAGTCGATCCCGGTCGATCTGGTTCACACCGTCTCCAGATAGCGGTGGATGAACGACACACAGATCGAGCCCTGGCCAACGGCCGAGGCAACCCGGCGCACTGCGCCGTGCCGCACGTCGCCGGCTGCGAAGATCCCAGGCACCGAGCTCTCGAGCAGGAATGGGTCGCGATCGAGGGGCCAGCCCTTCGGCCGACGGCCGTCGACCACGAGGTCGGAGCCGGTCACGATGAATCCTTGCGGGTTGCACTCGACGAGGGAGCGGCAGAAATCGCTGTGCGGGCGCGCCCCTACGAAGACGAAAACGCCGCTCGCCTGGCGCTGATCCTCGTCTCCCGTCGCCGCGTTGCGCAACGTGATCTTCTCGACGTGGCTCCCGCCGGACACCGACTCGACGACCGTGTTCGTGAGGACCTCGATGTTCTCACGGGCCTCGACCTGATCCACGAGATACGCAGACATCTTCTCGCCGATCGCCTCGGCGCGGACGACGATCGTCACCTTGGCCGCAAAGCGTGAGAACATCATGGCCGCCTGCCCTGCGGAGTTGGCGCCGCCGATGATGAACACCTCCTCGCCCCGGTAGTTGGCCGCTTCGGAAACGCTCGCTCCGTAGTACACCCCCGCCCCGGCGAAGTCGTCGTAGCCGGGCACGTCGAGCCTCCTGACCGTCATTCCGGAGGCGATGAGCAGGGCCCTGCCACGTACCTCGGCGCCGTCGCTCAGCTCGACGACGCGCATCGGCTCCTCGATCCGGACGGCGGCGACCTCGACCGGGCTGATGATCTCGGCGCCGAGTCGCTTCGCCTGGGCGGTGGCCCGCCTTGCGAGGTCGGCGCCGCTGATCCCGTTCGGGAACCCGAGGTAGTTCTCGATCTTGGAGCTGGTCCCGGCCTGGCCTCCCGTGGCCTCCCGCTCGATGACGGCGGTGTGGAGCCCCTCGGAAGCGCCGTACACCGCGCCTGCGAGGCCGGCCGGCCCAGCCCCGACGATGACGAGGTCGTAGAAGGCGTCGATCGGGGCCGTCTGGAGGCCGATCCTCGTGCCGAGCGCCCGTTTGTCAGGACGGGACAGGTGGTCGCCCTCGGGGAACGTGATGACCGGCAACTCGACGTCGGCACCGAGGACGTCCAGGAGCGACTTGCCTTCGGCGCGCTCCACGTCGATGAAGCGGTAAGGGACCTGGTTCAACGCCAGGAAGTCCTTGACCTCGTACGTGAGGGCAGACCAGCGAGGTCCGAGCACCCTCACTCCGTCGAACGGCGCCGGCCGATCCGCCGCCCAGTCGTCGAGCAGGTCGTCGAGGACCGGGTAGAGCCTGTCCTCGGGAGGATCCCATGGCTTCATGAGGTAGTGGTCGAGCCCGACGGTGTTGATCCCCTGGATGGCGACCTCGGTGTCGGCATAAGCAGTGAGAAGCACCCGCTTGGCGTCGGGGAAGGTCGGCTCCACCCGTCCGAGGAACTCGGTTCCCGAGATCTCCGGCATGCGCTGGTCGACCAGGAACAGGGCGATCTCGTCGCCGCGGCGCTTCAGCTCAGCGACCGTGTCGAGGCCGTCCGCCCCGCCGCCTGCCGCGATGATTCGATACGTGGCCCCGTACTGCGTGCGCAGATCCCGCTGCACGGCCGCCAGCACCTGAGGGTCGTCGTCGATCGCCAGGATCACCGGTTTCGCCACGTTCGCCCACCTCCGTCCCGTCGTGCACCGAGCGTCAGGTTATCGCCGCCGATGCCTGCCGGCCGCCGCCTCCCGCAGCGGACCGGGGGGCGCCTCGACGGCAGCACCGCGGCGAAGCTACAGGAGAGTTTCGGAGTACGTGAGCGCGATGGCGAGGTTGCGGAACACCTCGACCCTGGTGAACCGGTCGACTCCGTTCGCCCCGGTCTCCAATCCCCATCGTTCTCTGTGCTGGAGGTCTATCGCCGTCACGACGCCGAGCTCCTCGACCAGGACCAACCCGTCGTCGAGCTCGGGGAACGCCAGCGCAGCAGGCAGCTCACCGACGAAGACCTCTGATCCATCCTCGACCGCCAGGTGGTGAAGCCGGCTGTCGGAGTCGAGTAGATGGACCTCGTCGTGCTCGACCGCCGGCGGGGCGAGATACCCGGAGATCCCGTCGAGCTGGACCTGCCATTGCGGCTCGCCGGACGCGGCGTCCATGGCCGTGACGAGGCCCTCGTCCGTCGCGCCGAACAGGAGCCCGCCGTCTGACACCAGGACGTCGGCGTCGACGTCGGACTCCCAAACGGTGTCGCCACCCGTGACGGGCTTCACGATGATCCCGGCTCCTCCTGCGTACACCTGCGACTCGTCTGCGGTGACGGTCCGTAGAGGGGCGTTCTCGAACGGCAGGTCGAGGAGGAGGCCGCCCGTCGCCAGATCGAACGTCATGGCTCCGTAGCCCTCGACGGTCATCAGGATCCCCTGGCCGAAGACCCCCGCCACGACGCCGAACGGGATCGGAGGCTGCACGGACCACAATTCCTCACCCGTCGTCGGGTCGAGCGAAGCGAGAACGCCGAGCCCGTCGACGACCACGGCGCCCGGCGTCGCCGACACTCGCAGCGCAGTCGGCGAAACGACCCGGCGCCACTCCTGCCTGCAGGTGTCGGGGTCGAGAGCAGTGACGACTCCGTCGAGGGACCCGAGGAAGAGGAGCGAGTTGCCGATCGCCATCGAGATGAGCTCGCCGTTGAGCGGGATCGACCAGACGGCGTCGCCTCCCTCGACGGGATAGGCGGCCAGGACGACGTCGGTGATCTCGGCTCCCTCCGATGTCTCGCCGCCCAAAGCTGGACACGCCGTCCTGGTCGTGGTCGTGGTCGTGGCGGCCGTCGAGGCGGTCGTCTGCGTCGAAGTCGTGGCCTCGACGGCCGTCGAGGCGGTGGTCGCCGGGGATTGCATGGTTGCGACGGTGGTCGACGACGCAACGCCCGTTGTCGATGCGGGCGACGTGCACGACGCCAACAGGACCGTCATGGCGGCGAAGAGTCCTCGATTCACGCTCGAGACGTTATCTGCGATCGCCGTTGTCGCGGCGGCACCTACGCTTCCACGTCGTGGTCCTCGACTCGATCGCAGACGAGATCTCTCGGCATGGGCCCATTCCGTTCGAGCGATTCATGGCGCTGGCTCTCTACTCGCCGGACGGAGGATTCTTCTCTTCGGACGTCGTCCGGTCGACGCATCGCGGCGACTTCCTCACCAGCCCCGAGGTGAGCCCGTGGTTCGGCAGGACGCTGGCACGTCCCGTGGCGGCGGTCCAGCGCACGTTGGGTGGGCCTTTCACGCTCGTCGAGGCAGGTGCCGGGTCGGGCTCCCTCTTGCGGCCGCTCCTCGGAGCGCTCGAGAGGAGACCGGACGAAGTGCTTGCCGTCGAGGTGTCTCCCGCCGCCAGGGATGCGTTACACGACGTCGCCGATCGCGTGCTCGAAGCCATTCCCGAGGACCGGACGGTCGAGGGTGTCGTCGTTGCAAACGAGCTCGTCGACAACTTGCCGGTCAGCATCGTCGTCAGCGTCTCGGGGCGTTGGGAAGAGCGCTGGGTCGGCCTCGACGGCCGGCGTCTCGAGCTCGTCTCGGCTCCTGCCCGCCCCGATGTGGAGGTGTGGGCCGACAGGTTCGGCGGTCCGCCCGCTGACGGCGTCATCGTCGAGGTGCAGCTGGCGGCAGGCCGGTGGCTCGAACATGCGTTGCGATTCGTGGAGCGCGGAGCCGTCATCGTCTTCGACTACGGCGGCACAACCGAAGAACTGCAGCCCCGCCGGTCGACGGGGACTCTTCGCACGTACCGATCCCACCATCTCGGCCCCGATCCACTTCTCGAACCTGGAGCGACGGACATCACGGTCGACGTGAACTTCACGGCACTCGCCGACGTCGCAGCCGGCGCAGGAGCATCCGTCGAGATCCACCGTCAGGACGAGTACCTCGGCGCCAACGGTCTCCGCGACCGGTTGGCGGACCTGCGCAGGCGCGAGCTCGACCTCGCCAGGTCGGGTGACGAGTGGCAGCGGCTGGCGGTGCGTTCCGAGTTACGCGACGCCGAGACCATCATGCATCCCAGGGGCCTCGGGGACTTCAGGGTGCTCGTGGCCACCAAGGGAGGGAACTCTCTATGAGCCTGCGCCGTCCCATCGACGACGAGACGAGGAGGGAACCATGAGAATCCGATTGCTCGCCGTTGTCGCCGTCACCGCTGCTCTGCTGGCCGGATGCGGCGAATCCACGGACACACCAGGCACCACCACAGCGCCGACGACCACCGAGACGCCTGCCGACGACACGACAACCGTGCCACCTTCCACGACGGCGCCGCCGGTGGACACCACCGCACCGCCGGATGAGGATGGGGCCATGACCGGCCCGGTTGCCAAGGCGATCGCCGATCTCGCGGAGCGGCTCGACATCGACCCGGGCGAGATCGAGATATTGCTCACCGAGGACGTCGTCTGGCCGAACGGCGCCATCGGATGCCCCGAGCCCGGAGTCGGCTACACGCAAGCGCTCGTCGACGGCTGGCGTGCCGTCCTCGACGTCGACGGATCCCAGTACTTCTATCACGCCGCCCGCGACCAGGATCCCTTCTACTGCGAGAACCCGTCCGATCCGCTGCCGGGCGACCCCGACGCCTGACGGTCCGCGTACCCGAGCACCTTCTGCTCGGGTCCCGGTGCAGCCTCGGTCCGTAGCCGGCTCCGGTCGGTACCATTCGCATCAGATGCCAGGAGTTGGTGTGACGTCCCGTGAGGATCGCTCCAGGTGACGGTGCGCATCGTCGGCATCGTCATCGGGGTGCTCGTACTCGCGCTCACCCTCGTACTCCGCAGCCGGCAGCGGCTCTCGCGAGGCGACACCCTCCTGTGGATGGTCGCGGCCGGCGGGACGATCGCACTCTCGGTAGCGCCTGCTCTGGCCGACCTCTCCAGCTCGCTCTTCCGGCTCCCCAACAGGCTGTCCGCCACCCTCGTCGTCGTCACCGGCGTCATGGCGGCCATCCTGTTTCGGACGAGATCCCGGCTCCACCACCTGGAGGTTCGATTCGGGTCGCTCGTGCGGAACGACGCCGTCAAGTCGTTCCAACGCGAGAACGAGGACCCCGATCATCGCGACAGCGCTGCCGTCGTGATCGCAGCTTTCAACGAGGAGCAGGCGATCGGCGGGGTCCTCCATGACCTCCCGCCCGATGTCGAGGGATACACCCTCGATCCGATCATCGTCGTGGACGGAGGTGACGACGACACGGAGGGCGTTGTGAGAAGGGCCGGCTATTCGGTGGCGACCCACGGGGTCAACCGGGGACAGGGCGATGCCCTCCGCACCGGATTCGCGATCGCGCTGCAGAGGGGCGCCGACATCGTCATCACCATGGATGCCGATGGCCAGCACCGGCCGGATCAGCTCGAGGTGCTCCTCGCCCCGCTCCTCTCGGGTGAGGCCGACTACGTGCAGGGGTCGCGGTTTCTCGGTGATTACGACGACGCCGGCGGCGTCCGTGACGTGGGGATCAAGATCTTCACGAAGGTCATCAACTTGCTCGGCGATACGGAGATAACCGACTGCACGAACGGGTTCAGGGCCATCAGGGCGGAGAAGCTCGCCCTCCTCGACCTGAGAGAGGACCGGTTCAACGGACCCGAGATCATCATGGAGTCGGCGATGAAGGGCCTGCGCATGATCGAGGTGCCGGTGCACATTCGCCGTCGCAGCCACGGCGAGAGCAAGAAGCCGGCCCGCCTCGGCTATCCACTCGGATTCCTGGCGACGATCCTCAAGGTGTGGCTCCGCTCGTGAGCGTCACCGCCCGCTGCCCGACCGCCTCCTGAGCGGGTAGCGGTACCGCAACATGAGAGGCCAGGTCAGCACGGTCGTCGTGATTCGATCGCGACGCCCGATGCCGCCGATCCATTCGATGTCCTCGCTGAGGCGGACCGTGCCGACGTCGAAGCGGCTCGGGTTCCCCGAGATCGAGTGGCTCGGCTCCACTTCGAAATCGGTCGGTGATGTGAAGTCGGGGGCGACGGCCGTGCCGACCAAGTCTCCGATCGTTTGGAGCGTCGAGAGCGGGTCCGCGACGAAATCCTCGTATCTGATCCTCAGGTAGCGGCCCCTGCGCTTCGCTCCGAGCAGCTCAGCCATGAGATTCCACACGGTCCAACCTGCTGCGGTCTTCCACGCAGGATGAACGGCCATCAGACCGCCGCCCACGATGTCTGGGTTCACCTTCCTGCGCCGCCACGAGAACACGACTGCGCGCGGGTCGCGCACGAGGTGAACCACGTACACGTCGAGCGATGGGGCCTTCGTCAGGGCGAAGGCGTAGACCGGTCGCTTGGAGGAGTCGACGAGAACACCGGCATCGGCTACAGATGCGACGGCGCGATACAAGCGGTCGGTGCGGGACACGTATCGGCGCTGCGCTTCCGACGCCCGCCTCGTCCAATGCCGCCCGACCAACCGCAGTGGGCGCAAGCCCTCGAGTGTCGCCCGCCTCCCAGCCTCGTGGGCTGCGGCTGCCGCCTGCTCCTCGGCTGGTGAGAGCACGGCTCCCCAGAAAGGGCATTCGAGGAAGGGCTCGCCGCAGCCACAGAGCCGGTTCTGGGCGACGCCCCGCTCCCAGATCCAGTGGATCTCGCCGACGTTCGCCACGCCGTTCGCCGAGCCGAGCAAGTTGGCGAGAACCGTGCTGCCGTTGCGGCCCGAACCGAGCAGGAACAGGACGGGGAGAGGAGCATCGCTCATGGGTGGGGTCCGGAGCAGGCGATTCGTCGCAGCCTACCCGGGTGCCGTCTCCTCGCTCGGCTCCTCGGCGACGGCACGATCGCCTCTCCGCAAGACGGTGACGTAGCTGAGGCCTGCCATGACGGGGAAGAACGTGTACTGGAATGCACGCTGACCGACGATGAACAGCCCTACCGCCTCTGAGGATGCTCCACCGAGTGTGAGCAGGCCGACCCACCCGAGGTCCATGATCCCCAGTCCTCCAGGTGTGATGGCGGCGACGAGCGACAGCTGGACCCCCGCCCCTGCGAGCACGAACGTCCACAAGCTGATCGGCAGCTCGAGTGCCTCGGCGAGCGACCAGAACATCGCAGCGTTGAGCGCGTACCGAGCGAGGGTCGCCGCAGCCAGGATCGTCGCCTGGCGAGTCGTGAAGTGCTCGACCCGTGAGAGGCGAACCAGGCTTTCCGACCTGCGTCGGAAGAAGGCGCCCACGCCTCCGCCGCGGTTCCCGAGCCGGGTAGCCAGGGTGGCGAGAACCCCTGAGAACCACTGCACTGCCCTCCCGAGGTGGAGCATCGCCACCACGGAGGTGGTGACCGCGACCGCTCCGAACGCCACGGCCCAAACGCCCGCCCCCCCGAGCAGGAGGAGGCTCGGCACGAGCGCTGCGAGCAGCAGTGCCATGTCGAACAGCTGATCGAGGGCGACCGAGGCCGCCGCCACTTCCGGAGTGGTCCTGCCGACCCCGGTGAGGGTGACGAAGCGGACGCCGAGGTCGCTGGCCGTTCTGGGCACGACGAGCCCGAGGACTCGGCTGGTCATGAGGGCGGCCCAGTACTGGGGCCACCGCAGCGTCTCCCGGCCGGTGAGGCAGTTCGTGACGTACCCCCACCTGAACGTGCTGACGATGGTCACCCCGAAGCCGAGGAGGAACGCGACACCGATCCATGCCGGGTCGGCATCGACGATCGCACCGATGCGGCCTGCGCCCGTGACAGCGAGCACGAGAACGAACAGTGCGATCCCGAATGCGAGCATTGCGAGCCGTGGCCCTCGCCCCATGCGCGACCGTTCGCCGTCAGGAGATGGTCGCACTGGCCTTCGATCCGTCTGGCTCGTAGAGCCACACTCCGAAGTCGGCGACGACGTCGAGCACCAACTTCTGGTCTTCGCCGGTGAGCGTGTCGCGCCAGAAGAAGTCCGGCGGTATCGAGGCGCCTCCGGTCTCCTTGAGGCCTCCCTGGCCGTGCATCGTGCGCAACGTGGTCATCGCAGGGGTGAACAGGTACGTAGGAAGGATCCCCCTATCCTCGAGGCCGAGTTGATTCAGGGCACGCCGCGCCGCCTCGAACGGCTGGTCGTAGAAGTCCTCGTAGTGGAGGACGGCGATACCGAGCTTCTCGAGCTTCGGCAGGGCGACGGCGTGCGTGACAGCCCACATCGTTGCGATCCTCTCGACGTCGGATCTTGCCGGCCTGCGTCTCTCGAAGGCCTCCAGGGCCTCTGCGGTGGCGCCGTCGTGGACCGCGAAGGCGTTCCTGGCGAAGATCTCGTACGTGTCCGGCCAGCCGAACTCCCAGAAGTTCCTCCTTCTGAGGATGGACGCGACGACGGCGAGGGGATGCCGCACGACATACAGCATCCGCCGCCCGAAATGCTCGACGATCCAGTCGGGCGCCATCGGCGCTCGTATGGTCTTGAAGCCGAGTATCTCGACCTGCTCCCAGATCTCGCCGATCAGCGCCGGGTCGGTCTCGTGGAGCGGCCAGGGGAGGTGATTGCGCAGCAGCCAGGCGACGCGCTTCTCCTTGGCGAGCGCCGCATCGAGGTGCCGCGCCACCCGAGTCGACTCTTCTTCCGAGTACGCAGACCGGTAGGAGAGCTCCCGTGAGGCATCCATCACCTCGGGATGCCATGGCTCGAAGAGCAACGCCTGCCCCGAGGCCTTCGACACGATGTCCGAGAGCCACGTCGTACCGGACCGCCCGAAGCCGAGGATGGAGATGTGTGCGGGTGTGCCACTCATGGCGAGGAACCTCGAGTCTGAGGCGGGAGACCCTGCCCGCCGACTCTACCCGTGGCGCGGTCGCGGCAACCCGTGGGGCCGTCCCGGCTCATGGCGTGACCCTGTAGAGCCTGCTGCCTCCGCCGATCCTGCCGATCAGCTCCAGCCCGAGGGCCTCCTCGTCGAGTCGGTCGACCTGTTCCGAGTTGAGCACGACGAGGTCGGCGCCGTACTTGGCGAACATCCGCCTTCTCTCGTCGTCGGACGTCGGCCTGGCGAAGACGAGCCGGGCTTCGCTGAATCGCTCGTATGCCTCGTCTCTTCGCGAGGATGGAAAGGCGTTCGACATGCTCGTCAGGCCGCGAAACGAGACCACCTCGATGTCTCGGTACGCCGACGCGGCCGCATCGGCGACCTCGTTGTTGGCGAGGAGCACGCCCTCCTCTCCCTCGAGCGCCGCCACCTGACGCGCCAGGCGCCGGTCTCCGGCGGGCGGTCCGGTTCGGAGGTGGTGCCTGTGCGACGAGAGGGCGAAGGTCAGCACGAGCAGGCCCGCGACGGCGACGGCGCCGGGGACTCTCCAGCGCGATGGCGCCCTCATCAGCGAGATGAGCCAGGCGACGGCGAACGGGACCGGCATCAGCCACGCGAACCGCCACAGTTGCCAGGGTGTGATGAATCGGCCGACTGCCGCGGCGAACGGGGGCAGCACGAAGACCGAGACGGCGGCGGCGGTCGAGGCGAGGATCCACCACGCAGCAGGGTCGCCACGGCGCCGGAAGATCACAACCCCGACGGCGAGCAGGACGAGGAGGTTAGCCGGATTCCCGAGCAAGCTCCAGTGGGCGATCGGGAAGCCGTTGCCCAGAAAGGCGACGCGCCGCCTATCGGAGATGGCGTGTCCGCTCACGAAGACGGCGGCGACGCTTGCTCCTTCCGTGTTGCGGATCGTCAGGCGGCGAGGCTCCCAGATGTCGATCGGGCCGATGTGCACCGTCGGCTGCGCTATCTCGGAGAGGCGCTCGACGTCGCCGATCCTCGTCCCGTGCCGCTCACCGATCGACGACGCGGCCGCCGCGGTCAACACGAATGGCACGATCGCCACGAGCGACCAGACGACCATGCTCCTCTCGAGCTGCCGGGCAGCCAGCGCCTCGACCACCCGGAAGGCGACGAAGGCGGTCACGGCGAGGACCGCGACGACCGGGTGGACGAACATCAAAGCCCACAGCGCCACGGCCGCGACCACCGTCCGCAGCGCCCGAGGCGGACGGGTCGCCGAGATGAGAAGGGCGACGACGGTCGGCAGGAACACGACCAGGGCGGCGTACTTGTTCTGAGCGATCGACTGGTACCAGAACTTGAAGACCGACTTGATCGAGTCGCTCGTCAGCAGTGGGACGACGAGCGCCGAGATTGCGGCCAGCTCCGCGAGGCGTCTGTCGTCGGAGAGCACCCTCGCCAGCCCGTAGAGCGCCGACGCGCCGAGGACGAGCAGCATCGGCGGCAGGATGTCGAAGTAGACGCCGGCGGGATCGGCGTCACCCAGGTGGGCGATGACGCCGGTGAGTCCCGTCCACCCGTCGAGGCGCCACCGAGGCGGGAGCGGGACGTCACCGGTCAGGAACGGATTCGACGTCGGGAACCCGGCTCCCTCGGCGAGCGGCCTCATGAATCCGAGGTAGGTGACGTCGTCGCCCGAGTCGTGCCAGGTCATCACCCTGTACACCAGGGCCGCCACCCCGGCGACCACCACCGCGACATCCCAGCGGCCCCACGGCGCCAACGCCGGGCCTTCCCGGTCGCCGGCGAATACGCCGAGCACGACCAGCACGCCGAGCAGGTACCACTCGGTTGCGAAGGCGTCGAGCCCGAAGGACACGGTTGCCGCCAGCACCGGGCTGACCACGGCGAACGAGAAGACGATCCACACCCCCGGAAGGGCCAGGGGGGCGTCGGGGACGACGCCGTCCGGAAGGAGCCTCCACACGAGCCAGCCGGGCGCCAAGAGCATGACGAGCGCGGCGAGCACCCCGCCGGGCACCCCTCCGACGAGGTCGAGGAGCAGGATACCGAGCGCCACGGCGGGTGCGAGGTGCAGTGCACGCTTCGGGAGATCTGGCCCGGCTCGGGATCGCTCGCTCGTCTGGGACCGACTCGGGCCGTTCATCCGCTTGGTTCGGGTGAAGACATGATGGCGGGTGCCAGCATATGTCGGACCGTGGCGTGTGCAGGATCGAGCGTCACAGGTGAAGAGCCGCCACAGCCACCTCGACGACGGCGAGGCGGGCGTTGTGATCGGCTCCCGAAAGTGGAGCGCCCCCTCGCGAGGGGGCGCTCCCACCGTCGTGTCGAGGCGACCCGGTCGTCAGCCTCCTATGTGATCGGTGGCTCTCACCCAAGCCTTGCGCTGGCGCAAGACTGCGAGCTTCGGCTTGCCGTTGGCTGCCGCCGTGTCGGCCTTGGCGAGCTTCTTCTGCGCCTTGGCGATCTGATCGTCCGGGGCGCCGACCGCGATCGCTTGCTCGATCGCCGCCGCGGCGACGGCCCTGGTGGCTGCGACGAGCTGGTCGATGTGGTCGCCCAGATCCTCACCGTTCACCTTCTGCATGGCGTTGATCGCATACTTGACCTTGTTGAACACCCGCTTGCCGTCCGGGACGACGAGCGTGTCCCCATCCACCCAGAACTTGGCCTTGGTGGCTGCCTTGAGGCGGTTCCTCGCCTTGAGCGTCCTGGCGGTGTCGACCTCGTTCAGCTCGCCACTGTCGAGGAGGTCCTTGAGGGCCTTCTTGACCGACTTGATCGCCTGCAACGGCGTG
Source organism: Acidimicrobiia bacterium (assembly GCA_036396535.1). NCBI lineage: Bacteria > Bacillati > Actinomycetota > Acidimicrobiia > Acidimicrobiia bacterium. The sequence continues at coordinate 86,945 of DASWKR010000060.1, forward strand.
CTGACGAAGACGTCGACGCTGGTGTTCTCAGGCTGGCTGCCCGGGTTGTCCGTGTCGTGCGTCACCTGGTTGGTGAGGACACCGATGGCGTCGCTGTCGACCGTCACGTCATACGAGATCTCGACGGGGTCGAACGACGGGCCGACCCAGTCCAGGCACACCTGGAAGCCGTTGCTGATGACGCCGGCCGTGTCGCCGTTGTTCAGCAGGGCCACGGCTTGAGTGCCGCCGACGCTCTCGGCGCCAATGGTCGCCGGGTTCGGATTGATCGAGATGTTGTCGTACGCGTAGACCACCTCGTAGAACCCGGGCGTATCGTCGACGGCTCTAGCCATCACGATCTCGAAATCGGCCACCGAGCTCGTCTCTCCGAAGAGGACGACGTCGTCGTACTCGACGATCGCCACGCCGCCGGGAGCGCCCGCCGTGGCGAGCGTCACGCCCGCATTGGCTCCTGCGTCGTAGGCGATCTCGAAGTCGTGCCACAGAGCAGCTGCGACGTTGTTCGGCGCAGCGGCGTCCGGGATGCTCTGCGCTACCCAGGGCTGGCCTGCGTAGTTCGAGCCGACGTCGAAGATCCCGAAACCGTCGTCCGTGAAGCCCATCCCCACGTACGACTCGCCGTAGAACGCGAACGGGTCACCCGAAGCGAAGGCGGTGAAGGCCACCGTGTCGCCTGAGATGCCTGCGTCGGTCGCGAACCCGAAGTCCTCCAGGTTCACGTAGCCGCCGAATCCCGTGTCGCACAACGGGTCGCCTGCACTCGTGGTCACGACGTAGTCCCCGGCGGCCAGCGCCGGGCTCGGGAGCACTCCCGTCCACTCGAGCAGTCCGTCGGTCACCGTGGCCCCGTTCGTCGCCGAACCGTCCACGTAGGTGAGGCCGGTGGGAATCGAGTCGGTGATCGTGTACTCGAGGTCCTCGACCGTGACGTTGGGCTGCACCGTGATCGTGTAGGTCAAGGTGTCGCCGGGCGCCGCAGTCGTGCTGGACACCGACTTCGTCACGTCGTCGGCCTTGCGGGTCAAGGTGACGGGGATCGTCCCGATGTTGCCCGGGTTGCCTGGGTCGGTTCCCAGCGAGAAGGCGCCGTAGTAGACGTCGCCTTCCTGGAGGCTCGGGATGTCCCAGAACACTCGGACGTCGAAGGGATCGAGCTGTGGCACCGTCGCCGGGCCCTCGACCGTCATGTTGCCCGCGTCCGTACCGTCGTTGACGGCGGTCGCCAGCGTGAACCCGTCGGGAGGCGAGGCGGAGGCTCCCCAGTTCTGGATGATGACCCACCAGGTCCCCTCGTCGGGGTTGTCGACGGTGCACGACTCGAGCGCCGTGCCGGATGCGCTCACGCAGACTTCCTCGAGCTCGCTCGGGATGCCGTCGCCGTTCGTATCGAACCCGACGAACATGTCGAGGTCGGGCGCCTCGGACGTCAGCACGTCGGCGTGGAGCGATGTCGCTCCGGCCGGGACGCTGACCAGCTTCACCAGCACCCCGTCCGACAGGTCGTCGTACGGGCTGCCGTTGTCGCTGTCCTGATCGAGGCTGCCTTCTTCGACGTCCGCCGCGGCTAGTCCGTCGACCGTCACGGTGAGATCCGTGATCTCGAGGGCCGTGATGTCGTTGACGGGCCACGATCCGGCGTTACGCCGCGTCATGATGTCGACCGCGCCGGGCAGGTCGCCCGTCGTGGGCTGCACCGCGACCGGCATGTGGGCCATCGGCACGTCACTCCCGCCCGTACCCGAGCCTTCCGGCTCGAACTCGACCAGGCCGAAGTGGTACGTGTCGGACTGCGCACCGGTCACGTCGGCGGTGATCGTGATCTCCTGCGACTCGCCGGCGCCGAGCGTGAACTCCGCCGGCGTCACCGACAGGGCCACCCCGCCCTCAGCCGAGGTCGTGACGTTCCACGTCTCGGCGACCGTCGCCGTGACCGTACGCGTCCACGAGCAGCCGAGCACGCACGCCGCGTTCGACATCGACGCCAGGTTGAGCTGGGTCGGGTCCCCGCCGAGCGCCGGGTCGGCGCCTTGGTAGTTGCCGAGCGACTCGTCGAGTACCAGACCGGCGTTGGCGGCGTCGAACAGCTGCACGCGCCCGCCGCCGATGTCGAACCAGTCGGCCGGCGTCGCGCCGTCTTCCTTGACGACGCCGGTGTTCTTACCGGTGGTCATGAGCGCCGACTCGACCATCGCCGGCGTCCAGTCGGGATGCAGCGACATGAGCAGCGCCGCCGATCCGGCGACATGCGGGCTCGCCATGGAAGTGCCGCTGTTGAAGCCCCAGCTGACCTCGCCGCCGACACCGTTGGCGGCGATGATGTCGACGCCCGGGGCGCCGACGCTCGGGGCGATCGTGTCTGCCGACCGATTCGGCCCCCGTGAGCTGAAGCCGGCCATGATGTCGCCGTTGGCGTCGGCGACGTTCACCGTGGCGCCCGTGATCGTCGCTGTGTGCCCTGTTCCGCTGGCGAGCCAGGTCTCGAGGGTTGCACCGTCTGATGCGGTGATGTGGACGCCGGGCAACTCGTGTGCATCGCCGACGAGGCCGCCGCCGTCGTCGACGAGGACGAAGCCGCCTGCTCCTGCTGCCAGGACGTTGGCTCCCTTCTCGACGCGGCCGAACACCCCGCGATCGCACACGACGATCTCGCCGCTGAATGTGCCGGCAGGCCATGGCGACACGAAGTCGCCGAGGGCGCCCACGCCGCACAACTCAGGATTGGCCGTGAGGCCGGACGGAACGTCACCTGCGTACAGGATCGGGGCCGGTCCATACCCGCTCGTGAATCCAACGCCCAGGATGTCTGCGGGGGCAGCGGTGTCCCCACCCGACATGTCGACGAGAGAGTTGTCGTACTTGCGGTCGTGCGTGAGGGCAGCGACGTGGGTCATCCACGGGGCCATGGGTGAGCCGACCGTGGCGGCGCCGGGGCCCTCGTTGCCAGCCGAGTGGGCGACGAATACGCCTGCGGCCCTGGCGTTGAGGAACGCCAGATCATCCGAGTCTGCCCACGGGTTGCCGGGCGTCTCGCTGCCGATCGAGTAGTTGATGACGTCGACGCTGTCGGCGATCGCCTGGTCGATGGCAGCAAGGATCGCCGCCGTCTCGCAGGACTCGCCGGGGCAGACGTCGTAGGAGATGACGTTGGCGTGCGGAGCAACCCCGCTGATCGTCGGGTTGATCGTCAATGTCGGCGCCGCCACCGTTGCGTTGACGAGGTTGCCTGCCGCTGTGCTCGCGGTGTGCGAGCCGTGGCCGTCCTCGTCCGTGGGTCCGGCGCCGGTCGTGAAGTTGTACGCACCGACGAGCTTGTTGTTGCACGTGAACCCGGGCTGGAAGTCCGGGTCCGCCGGGTCGCAGACGCCGACGAAGTTGCCGGCTCCGAACGGGTTGACGTGCACGTAGCCGTCGACAGGACCGACCTCGGCGAACGATGGGTTGAGCGGGTTGATACCGGTGTCGAGGACGCCGACGAGGATCCCCTCACCCTGCGTCGACACGCCGGTGGCGCTGCCGTCCCAGATCGAAGGGGCGCCGATCCATTGCGGTCCGTGGTCGGTGTCGAGACGGTGGATCCGCTGGGGTGCCACGTCTGCGACGCCCGGCATGCGGAGGACACGCGCCGCTTCGTCCGGTGTGAGGGAGACGGCGAGTCCGTTCGTCGCGATGAAGTACTCGAACTCGGCGTCGACGGCACGCCCCAGGTCGCGACGCATGCGATCGAGGAGCTTGGCGTGCGCCAGCTCGAGGTGGTCGCGATACGCCGTCGCCGGAGCCGAATCGACGTCGAGCCGGTCGGCACCGGTTGCCTGGATGCTTGTTGGCTTGAGATTCCCGACACCGCCGTCGTAGGTTGCGACGGGGGCGTCGTCGAGGCTGACGATGAAGATACCGGCGGAGAGGCCCTTGAACGGGTTCTCGCTGGCGATCTTCGCATCAGCTCTCTCGAGATCGTCCCCTGAGAGTGGCGCGGCGCCGGCCGCAGCCGGTACCAGCGCGATCATCGAGGCGATCATTGCGAGCGCGGCAAGTACCGCGAAGGTCCGTCTTGACACGGATGTCCATCCTCCCCTAGCGGACGCTTCTGTTAGGCGGAGCGGGGGCAAGCCCGATCCAACACTCCACGTTTGAACACTAGCGATCACCGCGAGAACGCGGCAAGTGGTCGCGGCGGCGACGCGGCGCGTTCGCGCGGTGGGGCTGCGGTGTGCGCGGGCCCGCCCGAACCTGCGACGCCAGGCGCGGTCGCATCACTAGCGGCCACGGGCGGATACGATTCCGTCCATGAACAACAACTTGAAGACCGTTGGGCTCATGGGCCTCCTCGGCGGTCTGCTCGTGGCGGTCGGCTGGGCGCTCGGTAGCCAGGGCGGTGCCGTCATCGCACTCGCCATCGCGGCAGCCCTGAACCTCGCGATCTACTTCTTCTCGGACAAGATCGCGCTCGCCTCCAGCAGGGCCAAGCCGGTCACCGAGGCCGAGCTCCCGAACGTGTACTCGATCGTCCGATCGCTGGCGCAACGCGAGGGCATGCCGGACCCGCGCATCTTCCTCATCCAATCGCAGCAGCCGAACGCCTTCGCCACCGGCCGCAGCCCGCGTCACGCAGCCGTGGCGGTGACGAGTGGCATCGTCGACCTCATGTCGTACCAGGAGCTCGAGGGGGTGCTCGCCCACGAGCTGTCGCACGTGAAGAACCGCGACATCCTCATCTCGTCGATCGCCGCCACGGTCGGAGCCGCCCTGTCGTTCCTGAGCAGGATGGCGTTCTGGGGCGGCATGGGCCGCAACGACAGGAACAACCCGCTCGGAGCGATCGGCGCCATCGTGGCCATCATCGTTGCGCCACTCGCGGCGATGGTCATCCAGTTCGCCATCAGCCGTTCCCGCGAGTTTCAAGCCGATCGCTCGGGAGCGCAGCTGACCGGCTCGCCGATGGCACTGGCCGCGGCGCTCGCCAAGCTGGAGGCGGGCACGTCGCGGATCCCGATGGAGGTGAACCCTGCCATCTCGCAGCTGTTCATCGCCGACCCCCTCAAGGCCTTCGGGCGCCGCGGCGGTCGCATGGGCGGGGTCGCCAAGATGTTCTCGACGCACCCTCCGATCCCCGAGCGCATCGCACGCCTCGAGGAGATGGCGATGGGCATCCGGTGACGCCCGGGAGCCGAGTCGCCCCACTCCGGCCGATGTAACCTGTCGGGCCGAGCCGGGATGCCCGAGCGGCCAAAGGGAGCAGACTGTAAATCTGCCGGCTATCGCCTACGGAGGTTCGAATCCTTCTCCCGGCACTGGGCTCGGCCCGCCACCGGGCCGCCCCGTCACTTGGCCCGGCCCGTCACTGGGCCGCCTCGTGACTGGGCCCGGCCGGTCACTGGGCCGCCTCGTCAGTGGGCAGGCTCGGTCGCCGGCCGCCTTCGAGGGTGTGGGTGGCCGGCAGCCGGCGGCCGACGTTTAGAATCGCTCGGCTCGTGCGGAACCGCCGGGCCTGCGGAAACGCCCCCTTAGCTCAGTGGCAGAGCACTTCCATGGTAAGGAAGGGGTCCCGGGTTCAAATCCCGGAGGGGGCTCGGCCTCCGCCTGGAGGAGCGTGGTACGCCTTGCGTGCTGACCGGACGTCTTGCCCGGTTGGGACTGTGGGCGTTTCAGGTTCAAATCCCGGAGGGGGCTCGGCCTCCGACGGGCGCGAGCCGGCTCCCGGAGGAGGGCCCGCGAAGTGACGAACGAGGAACGGCAGCCGATCGAGGCGGCGTAGCTCAGTCGGTAAGAGCGCTCGACTCATAATCGAGAGGTCGGCGGTTCAAGTCCGCCCGCCGCTACGGAAATCGAGATACGACAAGGAGTCACCCACCATGGGTAAGGAGAAGTTCGAGCGGACGAAGCCGCATGTGAATGTGGGGACGATGGGTCATATTGATCATGGGAAGACGACGTTGACGGCTGCGATTACGAAGGTGTTGGCGGAGGCGGGGTCGGGGTCGACTCGGTTTAC